>NZ_JBSGYQ010000120.1:0-10877 GCF_053610585.1 Streptomyces sp. NPDC054887
GGCCGGTTCCGTCTGCGGTGATGCTGTGCGGTGCCGCTGCTGCCGCCCCGCGCCCGACGCCTACAGCGCGCCGAAGCCCACCCTGCGCGTCGCCGGCTCGCCGATCTCTACGTAGGCGATCCGGTCAGCGGGAACGAGGACCGTACGGCCCTTGTCGTCCTTGAGGCTGAGCAGCTGCGCCTTGCCGGCCAGCGCGTCGGATACCGCGCGCTCGACCTCCTCGGCGGACTGCCCGCTCTCCAGAACGATCTCCCGGGGCGCGTGCTGCACGCCGATCTTGACCTCCACGGCTATGTCCCTCCGACGGTCAGTGCTGCGGTGCGCGGTCGTCGCGCCGTACGGAGCACACATTAGCCCGGTGAGGGGACACGGACCGCGCCGACGCCGCACGCCAGAAGCGAACACGGATCGGGAACACGCCCCGGCCGCCGGCCGCAGCGTGCCGCGCCGGCCCGCTCGCGTCCCGCCTCAGTGCTCGCTGCCGTGCAGCGGGAATCCCGCGATGCCGCGCCAGGCGAGCGACGTCAGGAGCTGCACCGCGGTGTCGCGCGGGATCTGGCTGCCGCTGGAGAGCCAGTACCGGGCGACGACCTGCGACACCCCGCCGAGGCCCACGGCCAGCAGCATCGACTCGTCCTTCGACAGGCCGGTGTCCTCCGCGATGACCTCGCTGATCGCCTCGGCGCACTGGAGCGACACCCGGTCGACCCGCTCGCGGACGGCCGGCTCGTTGGTCAGGTCCGACTCGAAGACCAGGCGGAACGCGCCGCCCTCGTCCTGGACGTACGCGAAGTAGGCGTCCATCGTCGCGGCCACGCGCAGCTTGTTGTCCGTGGTCGAGGCCAGGGCGGTGCGCACCGCCTGGAGCAGCGACTCGCAGTGCTGGTCCAGAAGGGCCAGGTACAGCTCGAGCTTTCCCGGGAAGTGCTGGTACAGGACCGGCTTGCTCACACCGGCGCGCTCGGCGATGTCGTCCATCGCCGCCGAGTGGTACCCCTGCGCGACGAAGACCTCCTGCGCCGCGCCCAGAAGTTGATTGCGTCGGGCTCGGCGGGGCAGGCGTGTGCCGCGTGGGCGTGCCGCCTCTGTCTGCTCGGTGGCTGTCACGCCGCCTCCCATGTCTTTCAGTGTCGCGGCCTTTCAACAGCACGGCCGTTCCGTGCGCCGTGTGCGCCGCGCCCGCCATCGTACTTTTGGGTAATGCGGGAGCGCGCGGTGCGGACGGAGAATTTCACGGACCGGACGGCCGCGGAAGGCCGATCACGTGCTGATCGGGTCTCTGACAGGGGTTCGGCCGCCTCTGTCAGCGGTAGTCGTCCTCGTCGACGGAGACCACCCGGGCCTGTTCGGCGGCGTCCCCGTCGGTCGCCTCCCCGGTGTCGATACCGGTCGGACGGTCGTCGTGCGTCTGCTGCCACTCCGTGCGCTGCTCCGCGGCGTCCGCCTCGGAGGCGTCGTCGTCGAGCTCGTCGGGTGCGTCGAGGGGCTCCTCGTCCACGAAGGTCTCAGGATCGGTCGGATCGACGGACATGCGGGCTGCCTTTCGCGAGGAAGCTGGGGCCTGCGCGTACCCCCTTTGCTCCGAGGGTAGATCTGTGACGGCGAACACACGATTCAGTGCGTGATCGTCTCGTAACATTGCCGCATGTCTTCGACCGAGCTGCCCGGAACCAGCCTCGCCGCAGCCGCCGCGGTGCCGCGGGTCAGCGCTGTGCGGGTCGCCGAGGGGGAGAAGCTGCGCACCGTCACCCTGCCGGGGCTGACGCTGAACGTACGCACCCGGCCTCCGGCGCGCACCGGACTGCCCCCGGCCCTGTACGTGCACGGCCTCGGCGGGTCGTCGCAGAACTGGTCGGCGCTGATGCCGCTCCTCGCGGACGCGGTGGACGGCGAGGCGGTCGACCTGCCGGGGTTCGGCGACTCCCCGCCGCCCGACGACGGCAACTACTCCGTCAGCGGCCAGGCGCGCGCCTGCATCCGGCTGCTCGACGCCGGCGGACGCGGCCCGGTGCACCTCTTCGGCAACTCCCTGGGCGGCGCGGTCGCCACGCGCATCGCGGCCGTCAGGCCCGACCTGGTCCGCACGCTCACCCTGGTGTCGCCCGCCCTCCCGGAGCTGAGGGTGCAGCGCGGGGCGGTGCCGACCGGTCTGCTCGCGCTGCCGGGCATCGCCTCGCTGTTCGCCCGGCTCAGCAAGGACTGGACGGCGGAGCAGCGCACGCGCGGCGTGATGGCGCTCTGCTACGGCGATCCCGGCGCGGTCACGCCCGAGGCGTTCCGCAACGCGGTGCACGAGATGGAGCGGCGGCTGGCCCTGCCGTACTTCTGGGACGCCATGACGCGCTCGGCGCGGGGCATCGTCGACGCGTACACCCTGGGCGGCCAGCACGGCCTGTGGCGGCAGGCGGAGCGGGTGCTGGCGCCGACGCTGCTGGTGTACGGAGGCCGGGACCGGCTGGTGTCGTACCGTATGGCCCGCAGGGCGGCCGCGGCGTTCCGTGACGCGCGGCTGCTGTCGCTGCCCGACGCCGGGCACGTGGCGATGATGGAATACCCGCAGACGGTCGCGAACGCCGTCCGGGACCTGATCAACGACAGCGGTAGGAGCTGATCCGGCGCGTGGGACGTCATAGTCGCCGAGGCCCCGCACCCAAGGGGGATGCCGGGAAGCCCGCCATACCGGGCCGCGGTGAGCAGGCCGCGGCGGGTCAGGACCCGGCGGGGTACGGCGTCGCGCCGGGGCCCGCGCCCCGCAGACCACAGCAGCGACAGACGCAGCAGCAGTACGGCGGCACTCCGGCTCACGGGGTGCCGCAGGTGCGCGGCGGCCATCCCGAGCAGCGGGAGGCGGGCGGCGGCTGGGGCGCGGCGCCCGGCGGGCGGTACGGCGACTGGCAGGGTGCCCCGCGCGGACCGCAGGCCCCGCAGGCCCCGTATCCGAACCGCCCCCAGGGCGGGCCGCACGAGCAGGCCGGCCCGCGGGCGCAGGGCCCCGGACAGACGCAGGCGCGATACGCGGCGGCAGGGGCGCGGATTCCCGGACCCCGGCAGGAGTTCGTCGAGGCGTTCGACGCCCCGTCGGCCGAGGGGCCGCAGGCCGGTCCGCACGGTCCCGCCACGGACCACGGCGACCGCAACGACCGCGCACACCGCACCGACCGCGACGACCGCACGGACCGCGACGACCGCACGGACCCCGACGAAGAGCTCGGCGACGCCGGGCCGTCCAAGGGCGGCAAGGGGCGCACGTTCACCGGGATCGCGGCGGCCGCCGTCACCACCGTCCTCGCCGTCGTCGTGGCCGGGCAGGTCGCCCAGGGCGAGCAGGGGCCCGTCGCGGCCCCCGCCGCCGGGGACCGCAGCACCCGCGAGAGCGACGCCTCGCGCTCCGACGCCCGGCCCACGCCGTCGCGGGGCGCGCAGGAGGCCGAGGGCGCGCAGCCGACGTACGAGCAGCAGATGGCGAAGACGTACCCGATCGACCCGAAACTGGCGGGCGAGGGTGAGTTTCAGGCCATCGGCGGCTTCGACAAGGCGCCGGGCAAGGGGCAGAAGTACTCCTATCGGGTGGACGTCGAGAAGGGGCTCGGTCTTGACGGAGCCCTCTTCGCCCGCGCGGTGCAGGAAACCCTGAACGACGACCGGAGCTGGGCGCACGACGGCGCCATGACGTTCGAACGGATCTCCTCCGGCCGGCCCGACTTCGTCGTCACGCTCGCGAGCCCCGGCACGACCGGAGTGTGGTGCGCCAAGTCCGGTCTCGACACGCTCTCCGGGAACGTCTCGTGCGACTCGGCGGCGACCGAGCGCGTGATGATCAACGCCTTCCGGTGGGCGCAGGGGGCCGAGACCTTCGGCAAGGACAAGATGTTCGCCTACCGGCAGATGCTCATCAACCACGAGGTCGGCCACCGGCTCGGGCACGGTCACAAGAACTGCGAGACGCCCGGCGAACTCGCGCCGATCATGCAGCAGCAGACGAAGTCGCTCGACATCGGCGGCATCGAATGCAAGCCCAATCCCTGGGTGTTCCCCAGCCGTTGAGCCGCCCCGTGCGCAGGCCGCAACCTGACGCCCCGTAACCGAAAAGCCCCCTAGCGCCACAGAACGCTACGGCGAGGCGAAAGTTACGCGCGTTCACCCCTTTTGGTGGCGCGATGGACAACCGTCCGTCGCGTCACCGCCCTGTCCGCATACGGTCGGTCCCGCTGCGAGTCGCCGGACCAACGGCGGCCGCCCACAAGGGAGATCGGGGGTGCGCTCGTGCGGATCGGACTACTGACGGACGGTGGCTACCCGTACGCGACGGGTGAGTCCAGGCTCTGGTGCGACCGGCTCGTACGCGGACTGCCGCAGCACGAGTTCGACGTCTACGCGCTGAGCCGCAGCGCCCGCCAGGAGGCGCTCGGCTGGATGCCGCTGCCGCCCCAGGTCCAGCGCGTGCGGACCGCCCCGCTGTGGGCGCCGGAGGACGACGGCAGCACGTACGGCCGGCGCGAACGGCGGCGCTTCGCGGGGCACTTCCGGGAACTGGCCGACGCCATCTGCGCACCGGACGAACAGGCGGCGGGCGAGGCTTTCGCCGCCGGCCTCTACGGCCTCGCGGAACTGGCCGGGGAGCGCGGCGGGCTGCACGCCGCCCTGCGCTCCGAGATCGCCGTACGGGCCCTGGAGGCCGCCTGCCGCGCGCCGGGCGCGAACCGTGCCGTGCACGCCGCGAAGGTGCCGGACTACCTGGAGTTCGTCGACCTGCTGGAACGCGCCCTGCGGCCGCTCTCCCTCGACTGGTACGACGAGCGGAGCCTGGGCGCCGTCGATCTGTGCCACGCGGCGTCGGGCGGTTCCGCCGCCCTGCCGGGCCTGCTGGGCAAACGCTTCTTCGGGGTTCCGCTGCTGGTCACCGAGTACGGCGTACAACTGCGCGCGCACTACCTCGCCGCCGGTGACGCGGCCCGCAGCGCGCCGGTGCGGGCGCTGCTGGCCTCCTTCCACGGCAAGCTCGCCGCCGAGGTGTACGACAGGGCCACGCTGATCACGCCCGGCAACACGCACGCCAGGCGGTGGCAGGAGCGGTGCGGCGCCGACCGCGCGAAGCTGCGTACGGTCTACCCCGGCATGGAGTCCGACCGCTTCGCGGCGGTGGGGGAGGGCGGCGACGGCGGCGATCCCCACACGCTCGTCTGGGTCGGCCGCGTCGAGCCGGCCAAGGACCTCGTCTCGCTGCTGCACGCCTTCGCCGAGGTGCGCCGGGCCGAGCCGCGGGCCCGCCTGCGCGTCGTCCACAGCCGGCACGGGCAGAACGCCGGGGCCGCTGCGTATCTGGCGCACTGCCAGGGGCTCGCGGCGCAGCTCTTCCCCGACGAGGCCGCCGACGCGCACGCAGTCGGCGACAACCCCGTCTCCTTCGAGGAGATCGGCGGCCCCGAGGCGCCCGACCTGGCCGACGCGTACGCGGCAGGCAGCGTGGTCGTCCTCTCCAGCGTCGTCGAGGGCTTCCCGGTCAGCCTCATCGAGGCGATGTTCTGCGGGCGCGCCACCGTCTCGACGGACGTCGGCGCGGTCGTCGAAGTCATCGGCGGCACGGGCCTGGTGGTCCCGCCGCGCAATCCACGCGCCCTGGCGGACGCCTGCGTGGCGCTGATGCGCGACCCCGAGCGGCGCGAACGGCTGGGGGCCGCGGCCCGAGCCCGGGCCCTCGAACTGTTCACCGTCGAGCAGAAGCTCGCGGCATTTCGAGGCATTTACCTGGAGCTCGTCTCGCACTGCCCGGTACGCCGGGACGTGCTGGGGGCGGACGGCGAACCTCTGCTCTTCGCCAACCCGGCCGAAGCACACGTGCCGGTCCGCTGGACGGGCGGCGGAACGACCGCCCCCGACTGGGCGAACGTCACCGTTCCGCCGTCCCGCGTGGGCGCCGGCGCGGGGCCCGGGGCGGGTGAACGCGATGTCTGATCCCCGTCGCGGCAGGCGGACCCCGTGGGGCCCACCGAGGGCTCCCGGCCTGTGCGTCACCACCCCGGGCGCGGATGGGACGACCGGCCCGTACCGCACCGCCCTGGCCGCCGGTGCTGCCGCGCCGCGGACGACTGCCGTCCGTGCCCCGGGCGCCGGCGGGCGTGCACCGGGGGCGGCTGCCGTCGGCGGCGCCGCCCCGGGGGCTTCCGTACCCGAGGAGGCACGCCCATGAGCGCTTCACACCTGCCGGCCGCCCCCGCCGGGGGCGCGTGGGACGCACCTCGTACGCCCGTGAACCCGGGCGCGTGGGACGACGCGGCGGCCGGGGCGGACCGCCTGGCGCCCGACGCCCTCCTTGACGGTACGGGCGTCGCACCGCCGCGCCGGGGGCCCGCCGAGCCCGTCACACCTCCGCGCCGGGGGCCCGCCGACCCCGTACGGGCGCTCATGCACCGCCACCGGGAGCTGTGCGAGCGGGCCGTCGATCCGCTGGAGATCGCCGCCGGGCTCGAAGCCCACGGGGTGACCGACAGGACCGCCGCGCGCTTCCGCCACCGCGACGTCTTCTCCCTCGCCGAGGAGCTGTACGCCCGCGTGCCGCGAGCCGGTGGCGCCGGAGCGAAGGCACCGGCGTGCGAGACCCCGGCGGGCGCCGGATGGATCGGGTACGCGCTGCTCCCCGGCGTCGCGTGCGCCCTCACGGCCCTGGGGCTCGCACTCACGGGCGGGCGTGTGCGGTGGGCGGTCGGCCTGACCGGCGTACTGGTCGTCGCGGTCGCCCTCGCGCTGTGCCTGCGGCACGGACCCCTGCGCGCCGAGGGGCGTGCGGCGCCCGCCGCGCGCCTGTGGGTGTGCTGGCTCCTCGGGTACGCGGTCCTCGGCGACGGGCTGCTCGGTGAACTCGTGGCGGGCGGCCCCGACGGGCCCTGGCCGGGGGAGCCGGCCAGGGCGGTGGTCCTCGCGGCGGCGCCGGCGCCCGCCGCCTGGTGCGCGCACGTCCTCGCCGTACAGGCCCGCCGCAGGCTCGCCGCCAGCCGGGGCACCGAGGACTTCGGGGCGTCGGTACGTCCGCTCGTCCTCGGACTCACCGGGCTCTTCACGGGCGCGCTCGTCTGCCTGCACGTCGCGGTGGACTGGGTCGGCGGCCCGGGAGCGATCGGCGGCGGCGAACGCGGCCCGGCCGTCATGGCGGCCGGTGTGGCCCTCGGCGTGCTGCTCTTCCTCGCCCGGCTGCTCACCGTCCACGGCTTCCCCCGGCCCGCCGCGGTGGGGCTGGCCGCAGCGACCGCCGTGCAGGTCATCGCGTTGTGCAGCGTCCTGGCGGCCCGCGTGCCCGGCCTCGGCCTCGTCGGCCGCCCCGTCGAGCACCTCGTCGCCGCCGGGGGAGCGGCGGCCGTCCCGGCCGTCGCCTGCGCCGTCGCCGCACTCGCCCTGCTCCTCCACGCCACCGCGGCCCTCTCCCGCGCCTCGGCCCACGCCGGCCGGGTACGGCCCGGGGCCACGGCCCCCGGACGGCGACCGGACGGCGGCCCGGGCCCGGACGGACCCGGCGGGCCGGACGCCTGCCCGGGACCGGACGGCACCGCCCGCCGACCGCACGGGCCGCACTGACCTCGCGACCCACCGACCGCACGACCCACCGACCGCACGACCGCACGACCCACCGACCGCACGACCGCACGACCGCACGACCGCACCGAACCGCCACCGGAGCTTCCCGCGGAGCCGACGCCGCGGGCGTACACCGCAGCACTCACCGCCACATCCCGAAGGAGAACGTGACCATGACGCCCCAACCCCCAACTTCAGCCGGTCGGCACCGAGGGGACGCACGATGAGGGTGCTGCTGCTGGGTGCCAACGGATATCTCGGCCGCTTCGTCGCCGACCGGCTGCTCGCCGACCCGGCCGTGCAGCTCACCGCCCTCGGGCGGGGCGACGACGCCGACGTACGCTTCGACCTCGCCACCGGCAGCCCCGGCGCGCTGACCCGGTTCCTGGACGCCGTGCACCCCGGCGTGGTCATCAACTGCGCCGGCGCCACCCGAGGCGGCGCCCGCGACCTGACCCGGCACAACACCGTCGCCGTCGCGACCGTCTGCGAGGCCCTGCGCCGCAGCGGCTGCGGGGCGCGGCTCGTACAGCTCGGGTGCGCCGCCGAGTACGGCCCCTCCCAGCCGGGGTCGTCCACCGCCGAGGACGCCGTGCCCCGGCCGGGCGGCCCGTACGGCGTCAGCAAGCTCGCCGCCACCGAGCTGGTGCTCGGCTCCGGGCTCGACGCCGTCGTGCTCCGGGTCTTCTCGCCGGTCGGGCCCGGCACGCCCGCCGGCTCCCCGCTCGGGCGGCTCGCAGAGGCGATGCGCCGCGCGATGCAGTCAGGGGACGGCGAGCTGAAGCTCAGCGGCCTCGGCGTGCAGCGCGACTTCGTCGACGTGCGGGACGTGGCACGGGCCGTGCACGCCGCCTCGCTCTCCGCCGCGCAGGGCGCCATCAACATCGGCACCGGGCGGGCCGTCCGGCTGCGGGACGCCGCCGCGGTCCTGGCCAGGGTCGCCGGCTACGGCGGCACCCTGCACGAGCTCGACGCGCCGTCCGGTTACGTTCCGGGCAGCGCCGCGTCGGCGGCCCGCAACGGGGGCGTCGGCGGCGTGCTGTCCTCGGTGGGCCCGCAGCGCGGCGAGATGTCGCCGGAGCACGTGGGCGCCGCCCCGTACCCGTACCCCGACGGCTGCGGAAGCTGGCAGCAGGCCGATGTGCGCACCGCGCGCGACCGCCTCGGCTGGCGGCCCCGGATCAACCTGGAGGAGTCGCTCGCCGACATCTGGATGGAGGCGGCATGCCGCATCTGACCAGGCCCCGGCGCCGGCAGGCCGCGACGGCCGCCGACCGGATGGGCGTCGGCGTCCCCGGTTACGCGCACCCGCTCGTCGCCCCGGTCGAGTGGGGCGAACTCACCCGGCCGGGGGCGCCGCTGCACTGGGTGGCGCTCAACGTGTCCAACGGCCCCGGACAGCGCCCCGACCCGCACTGCCTGGAGGCAGCGGGCCGCCTGCGCAACGCCGGAGTGCCGGTGCTCGGCCGGCTCGACATGGCGTACGGGACGCGCTCCTTCGGCGAGCTTTTCTCCGACGCGCACCGCTTCCGCGACTGGTACCGGGTCGACGGCTTCTATCTGGACCGCTGTCCCAACGACCGGACAGACCTGCCGGGGGTGCGCCGTGTGACCGGCACGCTGTCGGGGCTGGCGGAGGGCGGCGGCCGCGTGGTCCTGGGGCACGGCACGCACCCGTATCCCGGCTATGCGGAGGCGGCCGACCAACTGGTGACGTTCTCGGGGCCGTGGACGGACTACCGCTGGTCACAGGTGGCGGAGTGGACGGCGGACTACCCGCCGGAGCGCTTCTGCCACCTCGTGCACGGGCTGCCGCGCACGCACCTGGAGGAGGCCGTCCGCATCGCCCGCTGGCAGGGGGCCGGAACGGTCTTCCTGACGGACCGGATCGCCGGCAGCGACCCCGAGGCGCAAAACGACGCATTCGAGACACTGCCCGGCTACTGGGACGAAATCGTCTCGCGTATCGGACCGGGTGTCTCGGAATGAGAAGGGGCGTGGCAGTGTTACGCGGAGAACAACCGTACTGATTGACCGACCTACGGAGTCCCCGTGTCGCTGCCACCCCTGGTCGAGCCCGCTGCCGAGCTCACTGTTGATGAGGTTCGCAGGTACTCCCGCCACCTGATCATCCCGGATGTCGGGATGGACGGGCAGAAGCGGCTGAAGAACGCCAAGGTCCTCGCCGTGGGCGCCGGCGGCCTGGGTTCGCCCGCGCTGATGTACCTCGCCGCGGCCGGTGTCGGCACGCTCGGCATCGTGGAGTTCGACGAGGTCGACGAGTCGAACCTGCAGCGCCAGATCATCCACAGCCAGGCCGACATCGGCCGCTCGAAGGCCGAATCCGCCCGCGACTCGGTCCTCGGCATCAACCCCTACGTGAACGTCGTCCTTCACGAAGAGCGGCTCGAAGCCGAGAACGTGATGGAGATCTTCTCCCAGTACGACCTGATCGTCGACGGCACCGACAACTTCGCGACCCGGTACCTGGTCAACGACGCGTGCGTGCTGCTCAACAAGCCGTACGTCTGGGGCTCGATCTACCGCTTCGACGGCCAGGCGTCGGTGTTCTGGTCCGAGCACGGCCCGTGCTACCGCTGCCTCTACCCGGAGCCGCCGCCGCCGGGCATGGTCCCGTCCTGCGCCGAGGGCGGCGTGCTGGGCGTGCTCTGCGCGTCCATCGGGTCGATCCAGGTCAACGAGGCCATCAAGCTCCTCGCCGGCATCGGTGAGCCGCTGGTCGGCCGACTGATGATCTACGACGCCCTGGAGATGCAGTACCGCCAGGTCAAGGTCCGCAAGGACCCCGACTGCGCGGTCTGCGGCGAGAACCCGACCGTCACCGAGCTCATCGACTACGAGGCCTTCTGCGGCGTCGTGTCCGAGGAGGCCCAGGAGGCGGCGCTGGGGTCGACGATCACTCCCAAGCAGCTCAAGGAGTGGATCGACGGCGACGAGAAGATCGACATCATCGACGTCCGTGAGGTCAACGAGTACGAGATCGTCTCGATCCCCGGCGCGCGGCTGATCCCGAAGAACGAGTTCCTGATGGGCAGCGCCCTCCAGGACCTGCCGCAGGACCGGAAGATCGTCCTGCACTGCAAGACGGGTGTCCGCAGCGCGGAGGTCCTCGCGGTGCTGAAGTCGGCGGGCTTCTCCGACGCGGTGCACGTCGGCGGCGGAGTCATCGGCTGGGTCAACCAGATCGAGCCGGAGAAGCCGATCTACTAGGTCCGGCTTCCGGTATCGGGTGCTGCTGCACCCTGCCCGGTGTGCGCCGAAGGGGCCGCCCCGCACGTTCTGTGCGGGGC
>NZ_JBSGYQ010000121.1:0-9406 GCF_053610585.1 Streptomyces sp. NPDC054887
TACTGGGTGGGCTGTGTCCTTGTTTTTTTCGTCCCCGGCCGCACCCTGTCCGGGGTGCGGCCGCCTCGCTGTGCGGTCGTTGCGGGGCCTGGGGCGGCCGACGGCTCGCGCGGGGGCGTCGTCTGCGCTTCCCGTTCGTCACTCCGCGCGGGCCGGGGCCGGAACCGGCGTTCGGGCGCGTCAGGGGTGACGCTCCGCGCCGGGGCCGGCGGGTTCGCCGGAGTCGTCGCCGGGGTCGGGGAGGCGCAGGATCCGGGCCGGTTCCCGCTCGTCGCCGGCCACCAGGTCCATCGCCTCGCGCCAGCCGCTCGTGAACCCGCGGACCTCCGCGTCGATCCCCACCCGCGCACCGACCTTGTTCACGACCGCGGCGATCGCGCGAGCGACCTCCGCGGTGTACGTACCGGCCTCTCCCGCCTCGGCCGCCACTTCCACTGCCGCGGCCACCACATCGGCGAGCCGGTCTCCCGCACTGTTCACCATCGCACCTCCCCTTCACCACGTTCGGCGCCCACGCCCCAGCATCGCCCCTTCTCGAATGTGCGTTCGATACGGGGCAGCGTAACGCAGGCAAGCCGGGGCGTGCGGAGCCACAGGGGCCCCGCACGCCCCGCACCCGCGGACGCGAGCAGGCTAATTGCGCGCTCGCGCGATCTTCGGCGCGCGCGAGCGTACGCCGCTCAGCGCGCCGCCGCCTGCCACAGCGTGACCGCCAGCGCCGCGCACGACGTCAGCGCGGCCAGCGACGGCAGCGGCCACCGGGAGCGCTCCAGCGCGTCGAGGCGCTCCTCGTGCTCTCCGAGCACCTTGTCCGTCTGGTCGGCCCGCTGGAGCAGCAGTGCCAGATCACCCCGTGTGGTGGCGAACCCGACGTCCACCGACCGCCGCAGCCGCTCCAACTCCACCACCACGCCTCTCTCCTCGTACTCGCGCATCATCCGCGCATCTCCTCTCCCTCCGTTCGTGCTCAGCTCCGCGGGACGCGGAGCCGGTCCCAGCTCGCCGGCCCCGGGGTGCCGTCCGCGTCCGTACCGCGGTAGCCGAGCTTGCGCTGCCACGCGGCGTACGACGCCCGGTCGGCGGCGCCCCAGACCGGGCCCGGGCCGACCGAGTACCGGCCGCATCCCTCGGCCACCAGCCGCCGTCCGACCGCCGTGAACAGCGGATCGCGATGGCCGGGGACGAAGAAGGCGGCGCCCGGGAACGGCGCGTACCCCGGGGCGGGCGGCTTCGGCGGCCCCGGACGGTCGGCCAGCCGGGCGCCGATCCGGCCGCGCATGCCGTCCATGGAGAACGACGGGTCGATCTTGCGCCGGGTCCACTCCTTGTGGCCGAGCACGCTCGCCGCCGACCAGCCGTGCGCGCGGCACAGCGCCGCGGACAGCCGCTCGACGGCGTCGAGCTGCGCCGCCGGATAGGGGTCCGCCCCGTCGCCCAGGTTCTCGATCTCGAAGCCGTAGAAGCGGGCGTTGCCGTCCACGGCGTCCTTGCCCGGCCTCGGCAGCGGCCGCTCCGCGCGGACGGCGTCCAGTACGGCGACGCTGCCGGGGCCGGCGTGGTTGGTGCGGCCGTACCCGACCAGGTGGACCGAGCCGTCCTTGGCGACGACACCGACGCACAGCGGTCCGGGCAGGTCGGGCGCGCCCCGGCGGCAGAACCCGACGCTGTCGGAGCCGGCCGTGTGGTGGAGCATCACACCGTTCACCGGCCCCCAGGCGCCTTTGTGGTTGCGGTTGTGGGCGCGCCAGTCGGCGTGCTCGGTGAGACGGACGCCTTCGGCGCGCAGGGCGCGGACGAAGGCGTCGGCTGACAGGGGTGCCGCCATCGGGACCTCCTCGGGTCGGGGCGGGAAAGAGTGCGTGCGGAAAACGGCCCCGGCCCGCCGTGGGACACGACGGGCCGGGGCCGGGGGCGAGAGCGCGAGCGGGAGCCGGTGCGGTCAGTGGACCGGGTCGACCCGCAGGAAGCGGTTGGCGAACGTCGCCGTGCTGGTGGTCGCCGAGGACCGGTACGCGGGCGTGGCCGTGTAGGCGACTCCGCCGCTCAGCCCGCTGACCTGGAACTGCGTCGACACCGAGCACTGCATGCCGCCGCCGAAGACCGCGGCCCGGGTGTCGGCGGTGGCCAGGGTCACCGTCGTGCCCTGCTTGACGGTCATGGACATGTACCCGGCGCCGGTGGACACGCTGCTGCTGATCCGCGCGCCGACCGTGACGAGAACGGCGCCGGACGGCGGCGCGGTGAAGGCGGCGGCCATCGCGTCGCCGGTCGAACCCGTGAGGGCCTCGATGTACGTGGCGGAGGCGGTCGTACCGGCCACCGGGTTGAGCTTGACGACCGGGCTCGGGATCACGGGGTGCCAGTAACTGCCCGTGTAGTAGTAGTACCGGCCGGGGCTGGTGACCCAGGCCAGCATGCCGGTGACCGGCGCCGCGACGGAGGACAGCGCGACGGTGCTGGCGACCCGCAGCACCGTCCGGCCGTCGACGGCCTCGGCGAGGGACTGGAGGTGCAGCGGCACGTTCGCCGCGTCGGCGGGCTGGGGGTAGGGAAGGCTGCTGAGCGGAGTGAGCTGGACCATGTCTGGGGCCTCCTGGGAAGCGGATACGGGAAGGGCCGGCGCCCCGGAAGGGCGCCGGCCCGGTGCCGGAAGCGGCGGAGAGTCAGCCGAGGGACGGAGGCAGGGTGTCCGGCGGCATGCCGCCGTCGCCCTCCCGCGTCGCCGGGTCGTCGATCGGGACCGGGACCGGCGCGGGGGCGTCCGGGGAGGGGTACGCCGGGTCCGCCGCGGACGGCGGGTGCTCCCCCGGCTCGTCCCCGGCGGGGGTCTCCGGCGCTGCCGCCACGGCCATCGGCTCCGGTTCCCGCCCGGCCACCTGGGCCCGACCGGCCGCCGGCTCCGGGACCTGACCGGCCGCGACTCCCACCGCCACCGGCTCCGGGACCTGACCGGCCGCCCCCGCCACCGGCTCCGGCCCCGCCGCCGGCTCTCGCTTACGTACGTCCGCCGAGGTCATGCCACACCCCCGAGCGTCTCCACCAACGTGCGGTAGCTCAGCTGCTCGGCCGTCAGATCGGCGAACTGCGCGTACTGCGCCGTCACCATCTGGTACGTCCGCAGCCGCCCGTACGCCGGGTCGAGCGGCGGATCGGGCACCAGGCCCTCGTCCGCCGGGACGCCGTTGTACCCGGTCCCGCGCAGGGTCAGGACCTGCTGGGGCGCCGAGCCGGCCGCGTACGTGGTGCGCATGCCGACCACCCACGCGAGGGTGTCGAGCCGCGCCCCCGCCGAATCGACCACCCGTACGACGTCGCCCAGTTGCAGCCGGGGGTCGTGTAGCACCTCCACCTCGCCGAGGACCGGCACCGGGTAGCGCCCGGCGTCGAGCATCGCCTGCGCGAGGGTGTACGCCGTGGTGGCCGACTGGACCCACTCCGACGCCGGGGCCAGGTACTGCTGCTTGCCGTAGTGCTGCTGGCTCGCCGAGCTCCAGCGCGCCCACACCCGCTGCTTGGGGTCCGCCGACCGCTTGAGCGGGTCGATCTGCACCGACGGCAGGCCGTCCTTGGTGACCGTCCACACGCTGGTGGTCCCGGTGTTGGTGAACCGGACGATGTACGCCGGTCCCTCGCGGCGGGAGCTCACGGTGACCTGCCCCTTCACCGCCGTGCCGCCCGTCGCCGTACTGCCGAACCGCACCCGGTGGCTGGCGATCGACGCGGACGTGTCGTCCACGATGGTCGGCGGCCCGATGTCGCTCTCGTCCTCCGCGATCGCGTACGTCACCTCCTCCGGTATCCCGGGCCTGATCTCCCTGATCCGGGTGTCGGTCTGCGCCGTACCGTGGGCGAGACCGATGCCCGCCCAGTCCTGGTACGGCTGCTCGCAGTGGTTGCGGCAGGCGTCGATCTCCTCGCTGACGGTCAGCGCGGAGATGTCCCGGACCGTGGTCACCGTCGCGTGCGGGGCGACCGGCACCTTGGTGAAGCGCGACGGGCCGCGCCAGCGGAAGACGCCCTGCTCGTCGAACTCGGCCGTGGACATGGACGCGCGGGCGATCTCCGTGATCGCGTCCCACTGCGAACCCGACACCTTGGGGATGTCGTACAGCGGCAGCGCGGCCTCGTCGAGTTCCGCGCCCTTGCGCCACTGGTCCTTCTGCTCCCACTCCGGGCGCGGGTAGGACGCGGTGTCCGTCCACACCCGGTCGGTGACCTGGAGGCACTCCACGGCCATGTCCGTGACCAGGTCGATCTGCTGGAGCTCCGAGCGCGGGTGCGCCGCGACCGGCTCGACGAACGTGGCCAGCCCGCCCACGTGGTACGAGCCGTCGGGCGCGGTGAGCCTCGGCTGGACCGTGGGCAGCACACTGGTGCCGGTCCCCCGGGTGTCCACCATGAATCCCAGGTGCCAGCTGCCGCGCAGGGCGGCCAGCTTCGGGAACCCCCAGGTGAAGTACCAGTGGCCGCCGTCGACCGTTCCGGAGGTGATCTGGACGACCCCGGTCGAGATGTCGAACCGCCCGCTGAGATAGCCGGCGGCTCCACCGCTGCGGTCGAAGACGGCCTTCATCTCGATCACGCTGTCCTTGGCGAGCGCCGTGTTCGCCCAGCACTCGACCTGGAACACCTTGCCCGGCAGCACGAACCGCGACCGCGGCATCCACGCCGCCCGCAGCGCCGGCTGCTCCGGCATCAGCGCCATCTCGAACGGGGCCCCGTCCCGGATCCAGCGGTAGGAACCGCTGCCGGGCAGCACCTCGGGCTGTCCGTACGTCGCGTTGAAACCGCCGTGCAGCGAGGCGTACAGCACCGTGAACGGGGCCACGTCCTTGTCGTCGGCGAGCGGGGCGCGCGGCGGCGGGCAGGTGTGGATGCCGCCCTGGCGCAGCAGTTCGTCCACGCACCAGGTCGCCGTGGCGACCGGCCGGCCCCAGTAGAAGCCGTGGTACGGGCGCGGCAGCGACGCGGGACCGCGCAGCCGCTCCGCCCCGTCCAGCGCCTGGACCGTGACCGTGTCGCTGCCCGAGGCGGCCGACCGGGAGCGGACGGTGCCCCGGAAGGCGGGCAGCGTCCGGTCCGCGACCCCGGTGGAGTGCACCACCGACTGCCCCGGGCGCACGAGGTCTCCGGTGGACCGGTCGGCCCAGGCGGAGTACACGCGCGGCGCGTGCTCGCCCGCGGGCCCGCCGAGCGTGACCTCCAGCTGCGCCGAGGCGCTGCCGGAGACCGCCCGCACCGCTTCGGGCAGGTCGGTGCTGTACGCCCGCTCCACCTTCCACGACTGGACCTGGGGGCCGAGCTCCGCGCCGCCGAGCCGGGTGGAGTGCGCGGGCACCCGCTCCGGCGCGGCGAGCGCGGCCTGCATGGCTTCGTCAGTTTGCTGCACCGCGCACCTCCACGAGATCGATTGCGATGTTCCGGTACGGCAGCCGGGCCGACGGCGTGTCGGTCATGCCGGTGATCGCCATCGGCGGGCAGCCGTCGCCGAGCGCGTGGGCGACCGGGGGCTCGCCGACGGTCAGGCACGCACCGGCCAGCGCGGTCGCGCCGATCTGTCCGGGGCGGCCGACCGGAGTGACGAACGCCGCCTCGGCCGGCGCGGTGCCGGACACGACGGGACCGGCGGCAGAAACGGTCGAGAGGTACGAGCCGTCCACCGCCTTCCAGTCGAGCTGCGCGGTGCACAGGGCGTCGTCCCACTCGGGCGGGACCATCCACGACACGTGCATGCCCGGGGCCACCGGCCAGCCGGTCCAGGTGCCGTGCGTCCAGCCCACCGCGCTGGCCGCGTCCTTGCAGTCGCCGGTGTACACGTCCGCGGCCGACGGCCGGAACGTGATGTCGCCGGCCACCGTGAACCAGTGGTCGTCGCCGCGCGGGTCACGGCTCTGCCCGGCCGCCTGGAGCGGATCGAGCAGGTTGAACGAGGCCGGGTCGAGTACGACGACCGAGCCCCCGGCGGGGACGTTGCGGCCGAGCATGCCCGGCCCGTTCACCCTGCGCGCGAGTCGGACCAGGTGCTGGGCGTCGTCCGGCTCCAGCCACTCGAACGACAGCTTCATCCGGCGGGTGGTCCGGGGCGGGGCGACGAGCGTCACCCGCCCTTCGAGCGACCGGAACTCGGTGATGTTGAGGTCCGCGCTGCGGTCCCAGCTCTTCGCGGCCTGGGAGATCTCCCGCAGCAGACCGGGCTTGCCGATCCAGAGGTTTCTGGCCATGTCCGTTTACCTCCGGGCGAGCTGGCGCTGCCCGACGAGGACGGCGCGGGCGATGGTCTGGGAATCGACCTGTACGTGGACGGGGCGCTCGGCGAGCCGTTCGACGGCCTCGGCGAGCCGGGCGATCTGCGCCCGGCCGGCGCCGGGGCTCAGCATCCGGTCGAGTTTGCTCAGCGGGATGACGGCCTCGGACTCACCGCCCTCACCGATCAGGGCGAGCGTGCCGCCGTTGCGGGCCTGGACGACACCGCCCTGGGCGAGGTGCGGGACCGGGATCTTCGGCAGGTTGATCGAGAACGACTTGCCGCCGTACTTCGGCACCCAGCCGGGGATGCTGACCTTGAAGCCGTTCAGCGCGCCGATGACCACGTTGACGGCACCGGCGAAGCCGCGGAACGGCGTGAGCAGCATGTTGCCGATGCCCCGGAGGATCGGCCCGATCGCCTTCATCGCGGCGGAGGTCGCGGAGGAGATGGCCTTCATCCCCGCCTTGAACCCCTTCTGCACGACGGCGACGATCTTGTCGACCTTCACGAACTGGAGGATCAGCGGTGCGAGCAGCGCCATGATCAGGCCGAACGGGTTCGCGGCCATGACCAGGTTGAGCCCGCGCTGCGCGACGCTCGCACCCTTGAGCCCCTTGGCGAGGCCGCCGCCCATGGTCTTGCCGGTCTTGTCGGCGTTCTTGCCGGCCTTCCCGACGGACTTCTCCACGGCGTCGGACTGCTGCTTCACCCCCTGCAACGCGGTCTTGGCCTTGTCGGCCGACCCCTTGAGCTTGTCGAGCGCGCCCTTGAGCTTGTCGGCCCCGCCCTTGGCCGTGCCGAGCGAGGTGTTGGCGGTCCGCAGGCCCGTACGCAACTTGCCGACGGCGGTCTCACCCTGTGCGGTGGCGGTACGTAGTTTGCCGATCGCGGCGCCCGCCCGGTCCGCGCCGCCTCGAATGGTGTTGAGGGCCGTGTTCCCCTGCCCTACCGCCGACTTGAGCCGGGTCAGTGGCGTCGTGCCGCCGGCCACGATGCGGTTGAAGCCCTGCATGGCAGAGCCCGCTGTTCTCAGACTTCCGGCGAGTGACATCCCCGCTCCTGCCTTTCCCTAGTTTTCCGGACACCGACGGTCCGCACCCCGGAGACCTCGCTCATCAGCCGCTGAGCGCCCTGGACACCCTGATGACCTCGTCCTGGGTGCTCTTCAGCTTCGTGTGGAGCCGGCTGAGAGCCGTCCTGGCCGCCTCGGCGTTCTCCTTGGCCTTTTCTCCGGCTACTTTGAGGTCCTTTTCCTTTTCAGTGATCGTCTTCAACTTGCCGGAGAGCTTGTCGAGCTTTTCGGAACGCCCCTCGATCTTCGCGACCTGCCGGTCGACCTTCTTCTCGATCGCGGCTGCCCGATGCACGTCCTCGGCGATTTTGAAGCGAATATTCATCACTTCTTTCGCCGCGTCCGCCCGGCCTCCCGGCCCGGCCTGATTCCGCGCTTCGCGCGCCTCGCCTCTCCCCTGCTCCGCCTTTTCCTTCATGTTTTCGAGGCGGGTTATCCGCTTATTGATGGAATCCTGATCGTCGGAGATCTTTTTGTTGACCCGTTTGATGCGCTCTTCCAGGGACTTCTTCTTGTCCGCCCACGGGAACGTGACGAGTTGGCGACCACGGAGCGTGATGCCCTTCTCGTCCGCCTTCAGGATGGAAAAGTCCGCCTTGACCAGCGTCATACCCAGGGCCAGGCCGCCGAGTTCGTACTTGATCAGCGTGACCGAGTGCTGAAGGTCGCGATAGAGTTCCTTCTGGTGCTCGATGTCGTTCTTATTGATCCAGAAGGGGCGGATCCACGCCTCTTCCTTGGGCGCCGATGCCGGTGTTGGAGTAGCCATCGGTCCTCCCTTTCCTTGTGGCATGTCGGTCGTCATTGGAGGTCGCGTGACGTCTCTGGATTTCCCGCCCTGGATCTCCTACGTCATACTTTTCGCCCCGACAGCAGCCGTCGTTCCCTTCGCAGTCACCCGTCTCTACGCACATCTGCGACTGAAATCGCGGGGAGCCGAGGCGGCGGGGACCTGCCGTTCCTCGTATTACTCGAACGGCTCCTTCTCGCTCTCCTACAGCTATCGGGACCACAGAAACGAACTGCACTTCCGCACCGCGAAATCGGACGACTTCGGGCTTGCCGGTGAGGCGGGAGAGTCGCTGCCGATTCTGTTCGACCCCGCTTTTCCCGGCCTCTCCCGTACGCAGGCCGAGATGCGACGCCTCCTGCCCTGGTCTCCGGTCAGCACCGGAACGTGGGCAGTGATTCAGGCGGCATGTGCCGTGCTCGCCGGTACGAGAGGCTTCGGCTGACCCGTCACCCGAAGAAGGTCGCCAGTTGGGCCGGGCTCGGCCCCGGCGACTCGGGCTCCGCCACCGGCTCTTCCGCATCCGGCTCCGCACCGGGACGTGGAACCGGCGTCGGATAGTCGAGGGGCTCGCTCTCCTCGTCCCGGTTCACCGTGGCGAACATCCAGTTGCTCTCGGCGAGCTGGTCGACGGCGGTGGCCAGCAGATACTCGGAGACCGACCACTCCGCCGCCTCCCCGTGCAGCTCCCGCGCCACCGCGCTGTCCCGCGGCAGGTGCTTGAGCAGCACCGCGAGCCGCCGTGAGGACAGCAGACCGCGGTGCCAGTCGAGCAGGTCGAGGCCGTAATGGCGGAGGAGATCCGCCTCAAGGGCCTCGGCGTGTTCGTCGACGAACGCACCGAGGCTCAGCCTTCCCCCAGGCCGAGCCCCGTCTCCTTGCCGTACGCCTCAAGGATCGCGGCGATGTCCTGCATGGTGATCTCGTGGCGGTCGAACCGCGCGTACTGCTTGGCGCCGAGCAGCAGCCGCAGCAGCCCGTCGACGTCGTTGTCGTCGAGGTCGCGCAGCTTGCGGGCGGTTGCCCGGGTCAGCTCGGTCGGCAGCTCGAAGACGTCGTCGTCGAGCTCGAAGATCCAGGCGCGGCCGAGCGCCTCCAGGCGCTGGGCGCGGGCCGCGTTGACGTTGAAGCCGGCCATGTGAGGGCTCCTTCATGGAGTGGGGACGGGGAAACGCGGGAGAAACGGCGGTGGGGGGCCCGGCGACCCCGCGCCCCCCCCCCCCCCGACAGACACAAAACCCCCGCAAACACGATTAAATAAATTTTTATGATGATAAAAAAAAACAAGACCACACAT
>NZ_JBSGYQ010000122.1:0-9401 GCF_053610585.1 Streptomyces sp. NPDC054887
GCGTCAAGGGCGCTCCTGCGTCGCGTCGCCTGCGGCGATTTCGCTGCGCTCCACCCTTGACCCACCACCCCGGCCCACCGCTGACGCTTAACAGGGGACGGCCCAAGAAAAACGCCCGGCACGGGAGCGGGGATGGGGGCGGGCGTTTGTTCGGTGGCTTGCGGGTGTGTGGTGGGGTGCGCGGTCGGTTCTGGGGCGGCTCGGCCCCTGTCTCGGCGGGTGCGACGACGGTCGCTGGTGCGACACCGCATTTCCGATCCAAGGCGAGGTCCCACGGCGGTGGGCGGCCGACCTGGTCGGTCTGGCCGACGACATGTTGGTTGTACGGGTGGGCCGCGCCGGGGGGTCCGTTCCCCCGCGCCAGCGGGCCATGCGGCGGCCCGCCCGCCCAATGGGCGCATGGGGCCCGCCACATGAGGTGACATGTGGTCGGCATCGGGCGCAAGTAGGGCGCTCAGTCCGCGAAGTAGGCGGTTACGGGGCCCGAGCCCTGGGACTAACTCCACACTTGGCGAGCGGGAACGCCTCACCGGCCGCAGTCGTCACATCCGTATCGGTCCGGGTCGCCATGTGTGCGTAACGGCCCACACAGGTCGTCTACCGAACCGGTCACAGGTCACCGGTCGGGATGGCCGCCCAGCCAACCCAAGTCGCCCCATGCACCACCCCACACCCACGGCCACCCGCACGTCGACAGGAAGCGCCCCGCTCCCACCGACCGGTGTGCCGACGCGGGTCGCATGGCGGTGTCGCACCAACAACCGTTCCCGTCAGTCGCTTAGCCAGGGGCCGCACCACCCTAGAAGCGACCGCGCCCCACCCACACACCCGCCACCCGGCAGCACACGATCGACCACTTACCGAGCCTGTTCCGTGGGCTCCCCCCGGGGGCCGCCCCCCTCAAGCAGCCTTGCGTCGGAGGTTCGGCGGTCAAGGGTGGAGCGCAGCGCAATCGCCGCAGGCGACGCGACGCAGGAGCGCCCTTGAGGGGCGGGCCTCCGACGCCACACTCCAGAAAGGCGGCCCCCACACCAGAAACAACCAACGCCCCCGCCCCAACAAAGCCCCCCCCGAAGTGGCGCACCACCTTCCGCATTTCGGACGTGACCAACCGATAAACGGTTCGTTGGTCCATACGAGTCGCGAACACGCGGCCGGATGCGGAGGGCAGCGGTGATGAATGACTTGGTGGGGAAGGGGGCGCAGAGTCGTGTTTGAAGAGCCTGGTCTCTCTGAGCGAGATCGGTTGGCGGCGGTAGTGGCCGAGGCGACGGGGTGGGCGGATCTGATGCGTCGGCTTGGGATGACCGTGAGCGGCGGTGCGCGTCGTGTGCTGCAGGAGAAGGTGGCCGGGCACGGGATCGACACCAGCCACTTCAGGAAGCAGAGCCCGTGGCGGAAGTACACGGACGAGGCCATAGCTGCCGCTGTCGCCTCGTCGACGACGCTGCGCGAGGTCGTGGCGAAGCTCGGAGCCACGCCCGCCACGGGCACCATGGCGCACATCGGTCGCCGTATAGCCGCGGCCGGGATCGACACCGGCCACTTCCCCGGCATGAGCCGCGCCTCGTTCGACACGTACTTCACCACCGAAGAACTCGCGACGGCGGCGGCGTCCGCCGACAGCGTGCGCGGCGTGGCACGCCGCCTTGGAGTGGCGGACGACAGTCGCTCACGCGCGGCGCTGGCGGCGCTGATGAAGCGGCGCGGCGTGGACACCGCACACTTTCGCAACGCGCGCCCCGTGATCTCGGAACAGGATTTGCGCACGGCGGTTCCTGCGGCTTCGAGCTTCGCCGACGTAGTACGCGCCCTCGGCCTGGTCGTGAACGACACCAATCACCGGCGCGTGCGCCGCCGGACGGCCCAACTCGGTCTGGACACCAGCCACTTCACCCGACGCGCCTGGGGCGCAGTGCCGGTGAACCGGAGCAAGCCCGTCGCGGCGAACGCCTTGGTGGTGTTGGCACCGGGCT
Source organism: Streptomyces sp. NPDC054887 (assembly GCF_053610585.1). NCBI lineage: Bacteria > Bacillati > Actinomycetota > Actinomycetes > Kitasatosporales > Streptomycetaceae > Streptomyces > Streptomyces sp. NPDC054887. The sequence goes on from NZ_JBSGYQ010000122.1 coordinate 1,977, forward strand.
CGGCACGACCGCATCGCACCCGGCTGCACCGGGCGCTCCAGGAGATCGGCGTCCCGTACCGCTGCTCCTCCTGCGGAAACGGTGGTGAGTGGCTCGGGCAGCCGATGACCCTGCAGATCGACCACATCAATGGCGACTGGCTCGACAACCGGCCGGGAAACCTGCGCTACCTCTGTCCCAACTGCCACGCGCTGACGGCCACCTGGTGCCGTAACCGCCGGAGAAGGACAGACGTCACCGAGGAGCGGTCCATCGGGGCGGATTCCACCATGGCAATCTCCACCGGGAGAGAGCCCACCGGGAGAGAGCCCACCGGGAGGGAGCCCACCGCCCGGGACTGACCCGGGCAACGTTGCAGCCGCCGGCCGGTACCATGGCAGGCGGCTAGCGGCGGTGGTGCAACTGGCGACACAGCAGACTTAGGATCTGTGGCCCGTGAAACGGCTTGAGGGTTCGAATCCCTTCCGCCGCACCTGGAACGGCCTGCGCATCGGAGGATCGAAAGATCGATGTGCAGGCCGTTCGTATGCTGTTCGCAGGCGTCGGACGGCGGCCTCAGCCCAGCAGTTCCCGTACCGCCGGGGCCAGGGCTCGGAAGGCTTTGCCTCGGTGGCTGATGGCGTTCTTCTGGGCCGGGGTCAGTTCGGCGCAGGTTACGTCGTAGTCGTCCGGCTGGAGGATCGGGTCGTAGCCGAAGCCGTTCGCGCCGGCCGGGGTGTGGCGCAGGGTGCCCTGGAGGCGGCCTTCGACCACGCGTTCCGTGCCGTCGGGGAGGGCCAGGGCCGCGGCGCAGGCGAAGTGGGCCGTGCGGTGCGGGGCGTCGATGTCGGCGAGCTGGGCGAGGAGGAGGCGGAGGTTCGCCTCGTCGTCGCCATGGGTGCCCGACCAGCGGGCGGAGAAGATGCCGGGGGCTCCGCCGAGGACGTCGACCGCCAGGCCGGAGTCGTCGGCCACGGCGGGCAGGCCGGTGGCCCGGGCCATGGCGTGGGCCTTGAGGAGCGCGTTCTCGGCGAAGGTGACGCCGGTTTCCTTGACGTCGGGGATCTCGGGGTAGGCGTCCGCGCCGACGAGGTCGTGCTGGAGGCCTGCGTCGGCGAGGATCGCGTGCAGTTCGGTGATTTTCCCGGCGTTGCGGGTGGCGAGGATCAGGCGGGTCATGCCCCCAGTATCCGTGCCGGCTACGGGGTGCAGACCTTGCCGATCTCGGTGGCGGCGTCGGTGACGGGGCCGATGTCCGGGGTCTCGTCGCCCTTGTCGACGGCGGTGCGGACGTTGTCGACGGCCTTGTTCAGGTCGTCGACGGCCTTCGACAGGTCGGCGTTGTCCGTGGTGTCGTCGAGGTTCGACAGTTCGCGGTCGATGTCGCCGAGGGCCTCGTTGAGCTGGGTGGGGTCGTCGGCGGCGGTGGAGACGGCCGTGGTCAGTTTGTCGACGCTGGTGGCGATGGCGTCGGCGGTCTTGACGCAGTCCATCGCCTTGTCGAGGGTTCCGCAGCCGGCGGCGAGCCCGGTGAGCGCGGCGGCGGTGGCGACGGCGAGTGCGATGCGGCTACTACGGCGACGGCGCATGGAGCGGGTCCTCCCCCAGGTACACGAACGATGGTGCGGACGGGCGTACGGTTCGGCCCGTACGCCCGTGTCATGACAGACGCGCGAAGGGGCGTCCGCGGTTGCTCCCGGTCAGAGGGTGCCGCCGAGCGCCTCGACCTGGATGGCGGTGAGGTCGGCGCAGCCGCCGCTCGCGAGGTCGAGGAGGGCGTTGAGTTCCTTGCGGTCGAAGGGCTCGGCCTCGGCGGTGCCCTGGACCTCGACGAAGCGGCCGTCGCCGGTGCAGACGACGTTCATGTCGGTCTCGGCGCGGACGTCCTCCTCGTAGCAGAGGTCGAGCAGCGGGACGCCGTCGACGATGCCGACGCTGACGGCGGCGACGGTGCCGGTGAGGGGCTTGCGGCCGGCTTTGACGATCTTCTTGGTCTGGGCCCAGGCGACGGCGTCGGCGAGGGCGACGTAGGCGCCGGTGACGGCGGCGGTGCGGGTTCCGCCGTCGGCCTGGAGTACGTCGCAGTCCAGGACGATGGTGTTCTCGCCGAGGGCCTTGTAGTCGATGACGGCGCGCAGGGACCGGCCGATGAGGCGGCTGATCTCGTGGGTGCGGCCGCCGATCTTGCCGCGTACGGATTCGCGGTCGCCGCGGGTGTTGGTGGAGCGGGGCAGCATCGAGTACTCGGCGGTGACCCAGCCTTCGCCGCTGCCCTTGCGCCAGCGCGGGACGCCTTCGGTGACGGAGGCGGTGCAGAAGACCTTGGTGTCGCCGAAGGAGATGAGGACGGAGCCCTCGGCGTGCTTGCTCCATCCGCGTTCGATGGTGACCGGGCGGAGCTGTTCGGGGGTGCGGCCGTCGATTCGAGACATGGGGGGAGCCTAGCCGCCGGGCGCGCCCATGCGTGAGGGGCCCGTTCCGGTTGAGGTCGCGCGCGGCTGGAAAAGGCGCGCGGTTCCGGAGGGGCCCCTCACTGCGGAGTCACGGGCGACTCACATCATGTCTTCGATGTCCGCGGCGATGGGGTCGGCGTCGGTGCCGATGACGACCTGGATGGCGGTGCCCATCTTGACGACGCCGTGGGCGCCGGCGGCCTTGAGGGCGACCTCGTCGACCAGATCCGGGTTGTGGACCTCGGTGCGGAGGCGGGTGATGCAGCCTTCGATCTCGTCGATGTTGTCGATTCCGCCGAGCCCGGCGACGATCTTCTCAGCCTTGCTGGCCATGTCTTTCTCCCTGTTGGTTCCAAGCGGAAGTCTCGGCCCACCGTGGCCGCTTTGCCACGGTAACTCACGGTTGGCCCAACTTCGCGGGCGAGTAACCGCCCTGTACCGAATGATGGCGATCACCGGTGCCCTGTCTTCCGGCCGGGCCCCGGACCGTACCGCAACTGGTCTACACCAGTATGCGACGCCCGCCAAACTGGCTAGTTCCGGGAGGACGCCGATGAGTTCGGACCGCGGGGCCGCGCCACCGCAGGAGTCGCGGCGGAGATGGTGGAACGGCCTGTTCCAGGGGTTGCAGAAGGTGGGCCGCAGCCTCCAGCTCCCGGTGGCGGTCCTTCCGGCGGCCGGACTGCTCGTCAGCCTCGGCAACCTGTTCGGGGCCTACCTGGACGGCGCGTTCTGGGACAAGACCGCCAAGGTGCTGACCCTGGGCGGTACGTCGATCCTGGACGGCGCGTTCGGTCTGCCGCTGCTGTTCTGCATCGGGGTGGCGATCGGTTTCGCGAAGAAGGCCGACGGCTCGACGGCGCTGGCGGCGGTCGCGGGCTTCCTGGTCTACAGCAGCGTGCTGAAGGCGTTCCCCGTCGACGGCTCGGTCACCGAGAAGCTGCCGGAGGGTACGCCGCAGAATCCCGGCGTACTGGGCGGCATCCTGATCGGCCTGCTGACCGCGGTGATCTGGCAGCGCTACCACCGGACGCGGCTCGTGGACTGGCTCGGCTTCTTCAACGGCCGGCGGCTGGTGCCGATCATCATGGCGTTCCTGTGCGTGATCCTCGGAGTGCTGTTCGGCCTGCTGTGGGAGCCGGTGGGTGACGCGCTGACCTGGTTCTCGAAGCAGCTGATCGATCTGGGCGCCTGGGGTGCGGGCATCTTCGGCGTCGCGAACCGGTTGTTGATCCCGATCGGCATGCACCAGTTCCTGAACACCTTCTTCTGGTTCCAGGCCGGTGAGTTCAAGGCGGCGGACGGCAAGATCGTCCAGGGCGACCTGACCCGGTTCTTCGCCGAGGACCCCTCGGCCGGGCAGTTCATGTCGGGCTTCTTCCCGATCATGATGTTCGGCCTTCCGGCGGCCGCCCTGGCCATCGCGCACTGCTCCCGTCCGGAACACCGCAAGCGGGTGACGGGCCTCATGATCTCGGTGGCCCTGACCTCGTTCGTCACGGGCGTGACGGAGCCGCTGGAGTTCTCGTTCATGTTCGCGGCGCCGCTGCTGTACGGGCTGCACGCGCTCCTGACGGGCGCCTCGATGGCGATCACCTGGGCGCTGGGGGTGCACGCGGGATTCAGTTTCTCGGCGGGTCTGATCGATTACGTCGTCAACTGGCATCTGGGCACGAAACCGTGGCTGATCATTCCGATCGGTCTGTGTTTCGCCGTGGTGTATTACGCGCTCTTCCGCTTCGTGATCACGAAGTTCAACATTCCCACTCCGGGCCGCGAGCCGGAGGAGGTGGAGAAGGAGGTCGAGGAGGAGAGCACCAAGTAGGCCCGCAGCCCTGCGCGCAGCCCTCGGACCGGTCCGGTCCGGGGGCTTTCGCCGTTTGTGGAGCGATGTGTTCCGCGGCACGGGAATCGTGGGTTCCTTATCCGCGCTTCACCATGCTAAAACTGGTCTACACCACTGAGTGGTGTAGACCACGTGGCGACGCGCCGCGTTGATCCCGAAGACGCCGCCGTCCCCCATTTCCCCCTGGCGGCGCCTTGCCCCCTGGAGGAAATGATGTCCACGGACACCGCCGCCCCCGCGGCCCCCAAGAAGAAGGGCGCCGGCGCGATGGCTGTCATGCAGCGCATCGGCCGCAGCCTGATGCTGCCCGTCGCGGTGCTGCCCGCGGCGGCGCTCCTGGTCCGGCTCGGCAACGCCGACATGCTCGGCCGCGCATCGTACCCCGAGTTCGTCACCAAGATCGCGGGCTACATGGCCGCCGGCGGCGGCGCGATCCTCGACAACATGGCGCTGCTGTTCGCCGTGGGCATCGCGATCGGCTTCGCGAAGAAGTCGGACGGTTCGACCGCGCTCGCGGCCGTCACCGGCTACCTCGTCTTCAAGAACGTCCTGGCGACCTTCACCGACCCCAACCTGCCCAAGGTGGCGAAGGTGGTCGAGAACAAGATCGTCATGACGGAGGCCCCGGTCGACGCCAAGGTGCTCGGCGGCGTCGTCATGGGCATCGTCGTCGCCCTCCTGTACCAGAAGTTCTACCGCAAGACGCTGCCGGACTGGCTGGGCTTCTTCGGCGGCCGCCGTCTGGTCCCGATCCTCTCCGCCTTCGCCGGCCTGTTCGTGGGCATAGTCTTCGGCTTCATCTGGCCGGTCCTCGGCACCGGTCTGCACAACTTCGGTGAGTGGCTGGTCGGCTCCGGCGCCGTCGGCGCGGGCATCTTCGGTGTCGCCAACCGTGCGCTGATCCCGGTCGGCATGCACCACCTGCTCAACTCGTTCCCGTGGTTCCAGGCCGGTACGTACGAGGGCAAGAGCGGCGACATCGCGCGCTTCCTCGCCGGCGACCCGTCCGCCGGACAGTTCATGACCGGCTTCTTCCCGATCATGATGTTCGCCCTCCCGGCGGCCTGCCTGGCGATCGTGCACTGCGCCCGTCCCGAGCGGCGCAAGGTGGTCGGCGGCATGATGCTCTCGCTGGCGCTGACGTCGTTCTTCACCGGCGTCACAGAGCCGATCGAGTTCACGTTCATGTTCATCGCGCCCGTGCTGTACGCCATCCACGCCGTGCTCACCGGTGTCTCCATGGCCCTGACCTGGGGTCTCGGCATGAAGGACGGCTTCGGCTTCTCGGCCGGCGCGATCGACTTCGGCCTGAACCTCGGCATCGCGACGAAGCCGTGGATGCTGGTCCTGGTGGGCCTGTGCTTCGCGGCCGTCTACTACGTGGTGTTCCGCTTCGCGATCACCAAGTTCAACCTCCCGACGCCGGGCCGCGAGTCCGACGAGGAGATCGCCGAGCTGAAGAAGGCCGAGGCGAAGTAGCCCGAGGCCGTACGCGCACGAGGGCCCCGGACCGTCACTGGTCCGGGGCCCTCCGCCGTCTCCGTCCCGCGCGTACGTCGGTCTTCGCGTACCGGACGGCCCGGCGCACGCCGGACCTCGCACCGGACCCGCCGACGTCAGATCTCGTACTCGGCGCCCGCTGCCGCGAGTTCCGCCGGGCCGGTGTAGACGGCCCGCGCGTCGGCCAGGTTCACTTCCGGGTCCGTCCACGGCGGGATGTGCGTGAGGACCAGCCGTCCGGCGCCCGCCCGCTCGGCGCACTCACCGGCCTCGCGGCCGTTGAGGTGGAGGCCGGGAATGTCCTCCTTGCCGTACGTGAAGGACGCCTCGCACAGAAACAGGTCGACGCCCCGAGCCAGTTCGTGCAGCGAAGAGCAGGTCCCGGTGTCGCCGGAGTAGGCGAGGGATCTGCCGCCGTGCTCGATGCGGATGCCGTACGCCTCGACCGGGTGCGCGACCCTCTCCGTGCGCACGGTGAAGGGTCCGATCCCGAACACGCCCGGCTTGAGCGTGTGGAAGTCGAACACCTCGGCCATCGACTTCTCGGTCGGGGTGTCGGCGTACGCCGTCGTGAGGCGCTGCTCGGTGCCCTCCGGGCCGTACACGGGGATCGCGGGGGCGCGACCGCCCTCGTGCCGGTAGTAGCGCGCGACGAAGTAGCCGCACATGTCGATGCAGTGATCGGCGTGCAGATGGCTGAGGAAGACAGCGTCGATGTCGTAGAGACCGACGTGGCGCTGCAGCTCGCCGAGGGCGCCGTTGCCCAGGTCGAGAAGCAGCCGGAAGCCGTCGGCCTCGACGAGGTAGCTCGAGCAGGCCGATTCCGCGGACGGGAACGACCCTGAGCAGCCGACGACGGTGAGCTTCATGGAGCGTGAACCTCCGTGGCAGGGACGGGGAGGGTTCGTGCGGGTTCGTCGAGCGTAAGGCGCGACGGAGCGGGTCGCTCCTCGATGGCGGGGGGTTGTGGGGGAACTCACCTGCAGTGTCACCGGTTCGGGCGGGGGCGCGCGGGGCGGCCGGAGCGCCGGTACGGTCGGGGGATGGACACGTCCTGGTGGGTGGCGCTGGCCGCCGTGGTGGTACTCGCGCTGGTCGCGGCGGTGGTGGACGGCTGGGGGCGGTCCCCCCGGCGGCGGGCAGGGGGGCGCGCGCGCCCGCCGGGGCGGCCCCAGGGGGCGCGGCGGCCGGAACGCGGTCCCCGGGCGCCGGCGGCCGGGGGGCCGAGGGCCGGGGAGATCTGGTGGGCCGACGTGCCGTACGAGGACGGGCCCGGGTCCAAGGACCGGCCCTGCCTGGTGCTGTCCGTACGCGGGGACAGCGCGCTGATCGCGAAGATCACCAGCAAGCACCACGAGGAGCGGCCGGGAGTGATCGCGCTGCCGGCGGGGGCGGTGGGGGACGCGCGGGGCCGGCCGAGCTTCCTGGAGACGGACGAGCTGCGGGACGTGGGGGTGCGGGAGTTCCGGCGGCGGGTGGGGACGGCGGACCCGGCGGTGTGGGACCGGGTCCGGCATCTGGCTCGCTGACGGCAGGTGGCTCACTGACGGCAGGCCGCCGGGGCGCGGGGCGGGCCGAACGCCGGCGGCACGCCGGTGCCGGCACGCGGACGCGGGAAGAGGGCCGGACGGCGCCCAGGGGGCGGTC
>NZ_JBSGYQ010000123.1:0-8859 GCF_053610585.1 Streptomyces sp. NPDC054887
CCCCCGCACCGGAATTCCGGTGCGGGGGCGCCCTGCGTGTTCGTACCCGTCAGACGCGGGTGCGCAGCATGGTGCGCATGGTGCGCATGGCCACCGACAGGTTCGCCAGGTCGAACGCGTCCGAGCCGTGGATCTCCTCCAGCGTCGTGCGCGCGCGGCCCAGGATCGCCGCGTTCTTGTCCTCCCAGGCCTTGAAGCGCTCCTCCGGCGTCGAGGCGCCGTTGCCCACGGAGAGCACGTCCTGCGTCAGGCCGGCGTGCGCCGCGTACAGGTCCTCGCGGATGGAGGCGCGGGCCATGGACTGCCAGCGGTCGGCCCGCGGCAGCTCGATGATCCGGTCCATGAGCTGGGTGATGGACAGGCGGTCGGCCAGGTCGTAGTACACCTCGGCGACCTCCATCGGCGTCTTGCCGGTGCGCTCCGCGATCGCGACGATGTCGAGCGTCGGGAAGGCCGACGAGAACCCGGCCACCCGCAGCGCCAGCTCCTCGGGCACGCCCGCGTCCGTCAGCTCGTCCAGGATGCTCTGGTACCACTCCAGGTCCGCGCCGCGCAGCAGCTTCGGCAGCTCGTCCCAGACCCGTGCGACCCCGGCGCTGAAGAACTCGATGGTCTCGGCGAGCTGCAACGGCTGCGGCCGGTTGCCCAGCAGCCAGCGCGTGCCGCGCTCGACGAGGCGGCGGGAGTGCAGCCGGATCCGGGTCTGCACGTCGGCCGCGACCCGGTTGTCGAGCGCCTCGACGGCGTCCCAGACCTCGCCGAGCCCGAAGATCGCGCGGGCCGCGAACTGCGCCCGTACGATCTCCTCGATCGACGCCCCGGTCTCCTCCCGCAGGCGGTGCAGGAAGGTCGAGCCGCCGGTGTTCACGGTGTCGTTGACCAGGACCGTCGTGATGATCTCGCGGCGCAGCGCGTGCGCGTCGATCTGCTCGCCGAACTGCTCGCGCAGCGCCTGCGGGAAGTACGCGTGCAGCAGGCCCCGCAGGTGCGGGTCGTCCGGCAGACCGGTGTGGATGAGCTCCTCCGCCACCGTGATCTTGGTGTACGCCATGAGGACGGCGAGCTCGGGCTGGCTCAGGCCGCGGCCCGCGCTCAGCAGTTCGCGGATCTGCCGGTCGGTGGGCAGGAACTCCAGCGGGCGGTTCAGGTGCCCGTCGCGCTCCAGGCGGCGCATGAAGCGCTGGTGGGCGTGGAGCAGGGAGGGCGCCTGGGCGACGGCGTTCGCCAGGGCCACGTTCTGGGCGTAGTTGTTGCGCAGGACGAGCGAACCGACCTCGTCGGTCATCGTGGCGAGCAGCTGGTTGCGCTGCTTGACGGTCATGTCGCCGTCCGCGACGAGGCCGTTCAGCAGGATCTTGATGTTCACCTCGTGGTCGGAGGTGTCCACGCCCGCGCTGTTGTCGATGGCGTCGGTGTTGATCCGCCCGCCCTCGCCGCCCGCGCCGCGCCGCGCGAACTCGATGCGGCCGAGCTGGGTCGCGCCCAGGTTGCCGCCCTCGCCGACGACCTTGACCCGCAGCTCCTCGCCGTTGACGCGGATCGCGTCGTTCGCCTTGTCGCCGACGTCGGCGTTCGCCTCCGCCGAGGACTTGACGTACGTACCGATGCCGCCGTTCCACAGCAGGTCGACCGGCGCCTTGAGGATGGCCTTCATCAGGTCGGCCGGTGTCATCTTGGTGATGCCCCGCTCGATGCCGAGCGCCTCGCGGATGTGCGCGTTGATCGGGATCGCCTTGGCGCTGCGCGGGTGGACGCCGCCGCCGGCCGACAGCAGGTCCGTGTCGTAGTCGGCCCACGAGGAGCGCGGCAGCTCGAACAGACGGCGGCGCTCGGCGTACGAGGTGGCCGCGTCCGGCGTCGGGTCGATGAAGATGTGCCGGTGGTCGAAGGCCGCGACCAGGCGGATGTGCTCGGAGAGCAGCATGCCGTTGCCGAACACGTCGCCGGACATGTCACCGACGCCGACGACGGTGAAGTCCTCGCTCTGCGTGTCGTGGCCGAGCTCGCGGAAGTGCCGCTTGACGGACTCCCAGGCGCCGCGGGCGGTGATGCCCATGCCCTTGTGGTCGTAGCCGACCGAGCCGCCGGACGCGAAGGCGTCGCCGAGCCAGAAGTTGTAGGCGACCGCGATCTCGTTGGCGATGTCGGAGAAGGTGGCGGTGCCCTTGTCGGCGGCGACGACGAGGTACGTGTCGTCCTCGTCGTGGCGGACGACGTCAATCGGCGGCACGACCTCGCCGGCCACCATGTTGTCGGTGATGTCCAGCAGCGCCGAGATGAACGTCTTGTACGAGGCGATGCCCTCGGCCATCCACGCGTCACGGTCGACGGACGGGTCCGGCAGGTTCTTCGCGACGAAGCCGCCCTTGGCGCCGACCGGCACGATGACGGTGTTCTTCACCATCTGCGCCTTGACCAGGCCGAGCACCTCGGTACGGAAGTCCTCGCGGCGGTCGGACCAGCGCAGACCACCGCGGGCTACCTTGCCGAAGCGCAGGTGGACGCCCTCGACGCGCGGCGAGTACACCCAGATCTCGAACGCCGGGCGGGGCGCGGGGAGGTCCGGGATCGCCTGCGGGTCGAACTTCATCGACACGTAGCCGTGCGGCTCGCCGGTCGCGGTCTTCTGGAAGAAGCTGGTGCGCAGCGTGGCCTTGATGACGGTCAGGAAGGACCGCAGGATCCGGTCCTCGTCGAGGGACGCGACCTGGTCCAGCGCGCCGTCGAGCTCTTCGAGCAGCCCGTCGGTGAGCTCGGTGCCCGCGATCTGGCGCTCCGGCGACATCCGCGCCTCGAAGAGCGAGACCAGCAGCCGGGTGGTGTGGACGTTGTTGCGGAGGGTGTCCTCCATGTAGTCCTGGCTGAAGGTGGAACCGGCCTGGCGCAGGTACTTCGCGTACGCGCGCAGCACCATCGCCTGCCGCCAGTCGAGTCCGGCGCTCAGGACGAGGGCGTTGAAGCCGTCGTTCTCGGCCTGCCCGGTCCACACGGCGGAGAACGCTTCCTGGAAGCGCTGGCGCGCGTCGTCGGCGAGGTGGCCGTCGTTGCCGTTCGACCTGGGCATGCGCAGGCCGAAGTCGTAGATCCAGGCGTGCGTGCGGTCGGCGCACCGCAGCTCGTACGGACGCTCGTCGACGACCTCGACGCCGAGGCGCTGGAGCACGGGCAGCACGGCGGACAGGGAGACCTGCTCACCGATCCGGTAGATCTTGAAGCGCCGCTCGTTGGGGCCGGCGCCCACCGGCTCGTACAGGGACAGCGAGAAGCTGTTGCGCCCGTGCGTCAGCTGTTCGAGGTGGACCAGGTCGGCGACGGCGGCGCGCGGCGAGTGGTCGGCCTTGTAACCCTCGGGGAAGGCGTGACCGTACCGGCGCAGCAGCTCGGCGGCGCGCTCCTCGCCCAGCTCGGCGTTCATGGCCTCGGCGAAGCCGTCGGCCCAGGAGCGGGCGGCCTCGACGAGCCGGCTCTCGATGCGCTCGGTGTCGGCGTCGGTGAGGGTCGGCAGCTCGGTGCCGGCCGGGACGCGGACGACGAAGTGCAGGCGGGAGAGGATCGACTCGGTGTTCCACGCGGTGAAGTCGACGCTGGTGCCGCCGAGCTCCTCCTTGAGGATGTCGATGAGCCGCAGGCGCACGCTGGTCGTGTAGCGGTCGCGGGGCAGGTAGATGAGGGCGGAGTAGTAGCGCCCGTACTCGTCCTGACGCAGGTAGAGCCGCAGCCGGCGCCGCTCTTGGAGGTAGAGCACGCTGGTGACGATGGACGTCAGCTGGTCGACGGGCGTCTGGAACAGCTCGTCGCGCGGGTACGTCTCCAGGATCTGGAGCAGGTCGCGGCCGTCGTGGCTGTTGGGCGAGAAGCCCGCGGTCTCCAGCACCTCCGCGACCTTGCGGCGGACGACGGGGACGCGGCGTACGGACTCGGTGTACGCGGCCGAGGAGAACAGACCGAGGAAGCGCCGCTCGCCGATGACGTTCCCGTCGGCGTCGAACTTCTTCACGCCGACGTAGTCGAGGTAGCTGGGCCGGTGCACGGTCGAGCGGCTGTTGGCCTTCGTCAGTACGAGCAGCTTGTGCTCGCGGGCCTTCGCCCGGACGTCGGCGGGCAGCCGGCTGAACGACGGGCTCACCGGGTGGTCCTCGTCGCCGCTGTGGTGCGGGTCGGAACGCAGGATGCCGAGGCCGGTCCCGGGGACGGCGGACAGCGCGTCGTCCGCCGTCAGCTCGTACTCGCGGTAGCCGAGGAAGGTGAAGTGGTCGGCGGCCAGCCAGCGCAGCAGTTCGCGGGCCTCGTCGACCTCCAGGTCGCGCAGGTCGTCGGCGGTCGGCTCGCTCGGCAGCTCGTCGGCGATGCGCAGCGCCGAGTCGCGCATCTTCTCCCAGTCCTCGACGGCCTCGCGGACGTCGTTCAGGACACGCAGCAGGTCGGCGGTGATCTGCTTGAGGTCGGAGCGGTCGGTCTCCCGGTCGATCTCCACGTGGATCCAGCTCTCCACGCACGCGTCGTGCGGGAGCGTCTCGTCGCGGCGCGCGCCGTCGGCGGGGAGGACCTCGATCAGCTTGCCGGTGACGTCACGGCGCACGGTGACCTGCGGGTGGATCACGACGTGGATGCCGCGGCCCTGGCGGGACAGCTCGTTGGTGACCGAGTCGACGAGGAAGGGCATGTCGTCGGTGACCACCTCGACGACGGAGTGACTGCACGTCCAGCCGTTCTCCTCGACGGTCGGGGTGTGCACCCGGACGTTGGCCGTGCCCTGCGGGCGCTTTTCCGCCAGCCGGTAGTGCGAGAGCGCCGCGCCGAACACGTCGACCGGATCGCGGTCGGCGAGGTCTTCGGGGGCCGTGTGCAGGTAGTAGCGCTGGAGGTACGCGAGGAGCGTCTCCCTGTCGGGAGTGCCTTCACTCGTGGACCCAGTCGAAGGTTGCCCCCCGGCCGGGCTGTTCTCAGCTACCCGGGCCGCCCGTACGAGCAGCTCGGCCTTGGCTTCGTCCAGCTTGGTCTGCATGTCCTCTGGCTCCTGTCGCGCGCCGTTGCGTGACGTAGGTGAAGAAAGGTGGCACAAACGCCCACGACGCGGGGGTATCCGGTCGGGTCGACGTTATGCCGCGATGAGAGATACCCATGACGTTATTGGCCAATTTTGACGGCCGGCCGGGGTTTCGGGGACCAGCGATCACCCGGGCACGTGGATGCTCCGGGCGCATGCCGGGGGCTTCACTGCCCCCGAGGGCTATCGCGCTGATCACGGCACCAGGCTATCTCCCCGCACGGGGGCCCCGTCATGTCCGATCGGTGTACAAAACCAGCCTGGAAGTTTGACACTCTGGACAGCGACGGCCGCCGTGATGCCCCTTACCGGGTCCGGCGGGGCGTCTTGGCAAACGCAGCCGCCGGGTGCACGTTGAACCGGAGGGTACGGCACCGGCCGCCCGAGGGGAGCACTCAGCCATGGCACCCAAGATCCTCGTCGTCACCGGCGACGCGGCGGAATCGCTGGAAGTCCTCTATCCGTACCAACGGCTGCGGGAGGAGGGGTACGAGGTCCACATCGCCGCCCCGGCCCGCAAGCAGCTCCGGTTCGTGGTGCACGACTTCGAGCCCGGTTTCGACACGTACACCGAGAAGCCCGGCTACACCTGGCCGGCCGATCTCGCCTTCTCCGAGGTCGAGCCCAGCCGGTACGCCGCCCTGGTGATTCCGGGCGGACGGGCCCCGGAGTACCTGCGCAACGACCTGGAACTGCGCAAGATCCTCAAAGCGTTCTTCGACGCGGACAAGCCGGTCGCCCAGATCTGCCACGGGCCGCTCCTGACGGCCGCCGTGGACGGCCTGGCCGGGCGCAGGGTGACGGCCTACCCGGCGCTTGAACTCGACATGCAGGCCGCCGGGGCGACGTTCCAGGACGCGGAGACGGTGGTCGACGGCACCCTGGTCTCGGCCCGCGCCTGGCCCGACCACCCGATGTGGATGCGCGAGTTCCTCAAGGTGCTGCGGGCGGTGGGAGCTGTGCCGTAGGGGCGGTCGGACGCCTCGCCGGCGGGGGGCGGCAGGGCTGACGTGGCTGGCCGGTCTACGGCGTGGGCGTGCGGGCCACGCTGTGGGGACGGTGGCTGGTCTACGGCGTGCGTACGGGGCCCGGGTACGGCGTAGGTGCGGGGCCTGGCTACGGCGTGGGTGCGGAGGCCTGGTTACGGCGTGGGCGGGCGGGCCGCGCAGTGGGGACTCGGGCCGGTCTACGGCGTGCGTACGGGGCCTGTCCACGGCGCGGGCGTAGGGCCTGGGCCCGGCGGGCCGTGGGTACGGGCGGCCGGGTCCGGGGGGCCGTGGGCCTAGGCGGGACGAGGGGCCGGCCCGCGGCAGCCCGGGCTCCCGTGGTCCCGGGCTCCCGTGGTCCCGGGCTCCCGTGGTCCCGGGCTCCCGTGGTCCTGCGGTCCGGGCGGAGTGTCACCCCGTCCACTGCTCCGCCAGCTCCACCGCCTCCGCCAGCGTGTCCACCACGGGCACTCCGGCCGGCTCAAGGCTGGCCCGGCTGTGCGAGCCGCCGGTGTAGAGGACGGCCCGCGCCCCCACGTGCGCCGCCGCCACCGCGTCGTCGACCGCGTCACCGATCACGACCACCCGCTCCGGCGTGACGCCGCCGAGCGCGGCGACGTGCCGGGCCATGTGCGCGGCCTTGCTGCCGCCCGACGGCCCGGTCCGCCCGTCGACCCGCACGAAGTGGCGTTCGATCCCGTATTGCCGCACGACCGGCACCAGCTGCTCGTGCCCGTACATGCTCAGCAGCGACTGGCTCCGCCCCGCGGCCCCCCACTCGACGAGCAGCTCCTCCACCCCCTGGGCCAGCGCGCACACGACGCGCAGCTCGGTGTAGTGCCGGTGGAAGGCCTCGTCCATGACGAGCCACTCCGCCTCCGTCGGCAGCCGCCCCCTCAGCCGCTCGTAGAAGCGCGGGATCGGCACGCAGTACAGCTCCCGGTAGCGCGCCAGCGTGATCGGCTCGATACCGATCTCGGCGAACGCGGCGTTCGTCGCGCCGATGACAGCGCTGATGTCGTCGAGCAGCGTGCCGTTCCAGTCCCAGACGAGGTGCGTCGTCGTGTGCTTCCCCATTCCAAGAAGGTACCCGTGGAGTACGACAACGCATTCCGGCCGTCAGCCGATCAGGTTCGGAATCTCCTGCACCCCGAACCAGAGCAGCTCGTGGTCCTCCGCGCCGTCGACCGTGAACTGAGCGTCGTCGTCGCCGTGGTCCGCCGCACCCAGCGCGGCGGCGGCGGCCGTGACGTCCGCCTCGGCGTCGTCCGCGTCCACGTGCACCGCCGCCGCCTTCTTCAGCGGCACCGCGGCGGCGATCCGCACCTCGCCGATCGCCGCCGCGTCCAGTCCGCGGTCCGGGTCGGCCACCGCGTCCCCGTCCGGTACGTCGACGGCCACGACGACCCGGCGCCGGGCCGCGCCCGGGTCACCGGCGAGCAGCCGCAGCGACGCAGCGGCGGCGCGGTTGAGGGCCGCGTACTCGAGCTCCTCGATGTCGTCCGAGACGTACCACTCGCGCAGGCCCGGCGTCACGGCGTAGGCCGTCAGCGGGCCGGGGCCCAGCTGTCCCGCCTTGTGCGCCTCAGCGAGACCGGGAAGGGTCAGGGGGACGTAGACGCGCATCGGCAGGCCGCTTTCGTAGTCGGGAGGCGGCCTCAAGGATACGTACGGAGTCCCCCTTCGGGGTGGTGGTCCCCGGGCTCCGCGCCGTCCACTCCGTGCGTCGCCGGTCGGCCCGCGACCGCTCCAGCACTGCCCCTCGTCACCCTGATAGGTGATTCCCGCCGCCGGCGCCTCCCGCCCCTGCGGCGCCTTGCCGCCGCCGGCCCGCCGCGCGTAGAAGATCACCAGCAGAAGTTACTACCCGGTAACGCAACCGGGCCGGCAGAGCGGGGCACACCGATGCACAAGGACAAGACCCGGCCGCAAGGACGACGCGACCAGCGCAGGCCCGGCGTACCCACACCCAGGACCGCCATCGGCCCCACAGCCGCCACCGCCCCCACCCGCACACCCAGCCCCGTCCGCACCCCCGCACCGGCGCCCACCGCCACGGTCCCGGCCCAGCGCCGCGCCGCGCACCAGCACCGCCCGACGCCCCACGCACAGTTCGCCGAGCGCCTCCTGGCGGTGCTCAGCGGCCGTCGCCCCGTGCACTGGATGCTCGGCCACACCATCGGCGAGGCGTACGAGCAGCTGGTCCAGCTCGCTCCCCGGACCCCGCTGCGCACGCGCGGCGCCTCGCCCGTCGTGCGTACCTGCGGCGGCTTCCACCCGCGTCCCGGCGTCGTGGAGGCGTTCGCCAGCATCGCGGCCGGCGAGCAGGTGCGGGCGATGGCGTTCCGCCTGGAACAGGGCCGCGACCTGCGGTGGCGCTGCGCCGCCGTCGAACTGGGCGGAACCCCGACGGCACCGACCGGCACACCGGCCTAGCACCCCGTCACGCACCCCGGGGCACGTGCCGCCGGCCGGACCGCCGGCGGTGGAGGGAACACGGCCGGGTCGGGCGGCACAGGCCGGACACGGACCCGCAGCCCGCCTGTCGGCGGCCGACCGGACACGGCAGGACGGCAACCACAGGCCGGACACGGACCCGTAGTCCGAGCGGCGGCTGCCGACCGGACACGGCTTGGCGGGCGTCGAGCAAGCGGGCACGCACGAGCCCCGGAGACGGCGCGGCAAGCCGGAAACAGCCGGGGCGGGGCCCGGACACCGCCGGGAAGCCGTACACAAGCCGGACGGGGCCGGCCGGACGGCCGGGCGAGCACCGGCCCGACACGCCCCCGCGAGCCGGAACGCGGCCGGGGCCGGACACCATGTCGG
>NZ_JBSGYQ010000124.1:0-8323 GCF_053610585.1 Streptomyces sp. NPDC054887
GGGCCGGCCCACCCGCCGCGTGCGGCAACACGTTGGCAGGAGGGGACGTGCCGGGGCGCTCCCCGCAGGGCGTTGAACGCAACCGCGCCGAAGGGACCGCAGCGGTGCCCGAAGGTTCGACGCCCGAGGAGACGCCCGGGCACGGCACCGACCCCGAAGCCCCGGGCCCTGTCCGACGCCCGAAGCCCCCGCGCCGTGCGAAGGTTCGGCCCGGCACCGGCCCCGCAGGGTCGCGCCGTACAGCGCGACGGCCGCATCAGCGAGGAGAGGGAGCCCGACCAGACCGACGTACCGGCCTTCCCCGGCCCGCTGCACCCCGCCTGCGGGCGTACGGATCACAAGGCGACCTACGCCCCCGGCATCTCTACGAGGCCCAACGGACCCTCAGCCACCGACCTTCGACCCACCCGCCCCAGGACCGGCACCGGACCCCGCCCCACGCCCCAGCCCCTCGTCCACCACCACGCCGACCGCCCCCACACCCGCGCCCTCCACCCCACCAACGCCAACCCCACCAGCCGCCACCCCACCAACCTCAACGCCACCAACCTGTCCCTCTTCCGTCTCGACCAGCGCCCGCCGCAGCAGCGTCCCGTACCCCACCGCCGCGATCACGCCGACGACCCCGCACGCCATCCACAGCACGTCCGGCCCGGGCCCGTCCACGACCCAGCCGGCCAGGACCGGCGCGAGGAAGCCGGAGAGCGCCCAGGACATGCCCATCACGCCCTGGTACCGGCCGCGCGCGTGTTCTGGGGCCAGCCGCGCGGTGGCGGCGGCGTTCGTCGGCACGTGCACCATCTCGCCGACCGTCCACACGATCACCGTCACCGCGAACACCAGCGGCGTCCCGGCCAGGGCGGTCGCCCCGGTCCCGGCGGCGAACAGCAGCGAGGAGACGGTGAGGAGCGCGGCCGGCGACCGACGGTCGGTGATCTTGTTGACGAGCAGCTGGAAGCCGACTATCACGACGCCGTTGACCGCGATGACCATGCCGTACGCACTGGGTTCGAGCCCCTCACCGGCCATGGTCAGCGGCAGGCCGACCCACGGCGCGGTGAAGATGAGGCAGACGAGCAGGTTGAGCAGCACCAGCGTCCGGAAGGGCCCGTCGCGCAGGACCTCCACGACACTCACCTTCGGCTGCGGCGCGGGCGCTTCCTCCCCCTTCACCGCCGCAGGGGCGACCGGCCGCGTCTCCGGCAGGCGCAGGAAGACGATCAGCGCGCACAGTACGGTCGCCGCCGCCTCCACGAGGAACAGCGTCCGGTAGCCGAAGACGATCGCCGCGCCGCCGCCGAGCGCGGCGATCGCGAAACCGAGGTTGAGCGCCCAGTAGTTCAGGGCGTACGCGCGCCGCCGGTCGTGCTCCGGCACCAGGTCGGCGATGGTGGCGCCGATCGCCGGCCGCACCGACTGCATGGTGACGCCGATGAGCAGCACCACCACGGCGACGCCCACCGCGCTCGTCACCACGGCGAGCGCGGCCGCGCCCGTCGCCGTGCCCAGGTGACCGGCGATCATCGTGGGCCGCCGCCCCCACCGGTCGGTCAGCATCCCGCCGAGCGGCGCACCGGCCACGCCGCCGAGGCCGTGCAGCGCTATGACCATCCCCGCGTACCAGGCGGAGTACCCCAGCTCCTGCGTCAGGTACAGCGACAGGAACGTGAGGACGAACGCTCCGGTGCGGTTCACGAGCGTCGACGTCCACAGCCACCAGAACCCGGCGGGGAACCCCGAGACCGAATCCTTCGCGGCACGTCTGAGCGCGGCCATCGACATGTGTCATCCCCCCAGGGACCCTCTGCGGCGACGGTGGACGCCTGTAAGCGGCTGATGCGGTACCCGCAAATTACAAGTGCGCCGCCGACCGCAGCCACTCAATTGACGCGAGCCGTCAACCGTCCTGGGCGTCCATTAGTCTCGTACGCATGGCCGACGCACCGTACAAGCTGATCCTGCTCCGCCACGGCGAGAGCGAGTGGAACGCGAAGAACCTGTTCACCGGATGGGTGGACGTCAACCTCACCGAGAAGGGCGAGAAGGAGGCGGTGCGCGGCGGTGAGCTGCTCGTCGAAGCCGGCCTGCTGCCCGACGTCCTCCACACCTCGCTCCAGAAGCGCGCCATCCGCACGGCCCAGCTCTCGCTGGAGGCCGCGGACCGCCACTGGATCCCCGTCCACCGCTCCTGGCGCCTGAACGAGCGCCACTACGGCGCCCTCCAGGGCAAGGACAAGGCGCAGACCCTCGCCGAGTTCGGCGAGGAGCAGTTCATGCTCTGGCGCCGCTCGTACGACACCCCGCCACCGGTCCTTGAGGACGGCACGGAGTTCTCCCAGTCCGACGACCCGCGCTACGCGACGATCCCCAGCGAGCTGCGCCCCCGCACGGAGTGCCTCAAGGACGTCGTCGAGCGCATGCTGCCGTACTGGTACGACGGCATCGTCCCGGACCTGCTCGCCGGCCGCACCGTCCTGATCGCCGCCCACGGCAACTCCCTGCGCGGCCTGGTGAAGCACCTCGACGGCATCTCCGACGAGGAGATCACGGGCCTTAACATCCCCACCGGCATCCCGCTCTACTACGAGCTGGACGCCGACTTCCGCCCGGTCACCAAGGGCGGCAAGTACCTCGACCCGGAGGCCGCGAAGGCCGCCATCGAGGCCGTGAAGAACCAGGGCAAGAAGAAGTAACCAGCGCCGAACAAGCCCCCCACCCTGCGGCTCCACCGCGGGGGCGGGGGGCTCTTCGCTGCCCTGGGGCCGCCCGCCACCGGCAGGGTCGAGTGGGCCGAACCCAACAGGCGGCGACCACCGCCAGACCTTTTGCCCCCTTTGGGCTGCACCTACGGGGGTTGATCTCCGTCCTCTGCGGAGTTCGTCCCGCGAGCCGCGAGCCGCGAGCCGCGAGCCGCGAGCCGCAGCCGCATGCACAGGTCGGGGGCGCGGGTCGCATGCCGCAGCCGTGATCTACAGTTCCCGCGGCGGGCAGTCGACCCGCCGTAGAGACACGGACTCAGGGGTGGGGATTGATCACTTCGATATCGGCTGCTGTCCCGCAGCGGCACAGACGGCCGGCGGCGCGGCGCGCGGCCGCAGCGGTGCTGGCCGGGGCCATGGCACTGGCGGGCGTGGGCCTGACGGCGCCGGCCGCGCACGCGGCCGAAAGCGACATCTCGTTCTCGAACGTCGTGTTCAACAACGGCAAGCCCATCGTCGTCGGCATCAGCGCCGAGGTCGAGGCCCCGCTGACGTACACGGTGAAGACCAGCGCGACGCTCGACAGCTGGTGGGTCAACGCGTACCGGGGTACGTACGGGTCCAACGAGTACAACCTCGCGGGTATCACGACCCGGTGGGGCTGCGGCCAGTCGTCCGCGGGCGGTTACACCTTCTACGACTGCGACGAGACGATGTCCATCGACCCCGACAACATGCCGGGCGGCAATGGCAACAAGCTCGTCAACAGCGACGCCGCCGAGTGGAAGTCCGTCGGCACGGCCATCAAGAAGGGCGGCGGTTACGACACCGACCTGCTCTCCGCGACAGTCCGCCTCCAGCGTGCCTCGCGCATCCAGAACGCGAACGCCTCGCCGGAGCCCGTCGCCAAGGGCGCGCCGATCACCGTCACCGGCACCGTGCAGCGCGCCAACTGGAGCCTGCACCGTTACGACAACTACGGCGGCCGACTGGTGAAGTTGCAGTTCAAGCCCGCCGGCTCCAGTGCCTACACCACCGTCAAGTCGGTGACCGCCGGCAGCACCGGGCACCTGAAGACGACCGTGACCGCCTCCCAGGACGGCACCTGGCGCTGGCGCTACAGCGGCAACACGACGACCGGCGCCAGCAACTCCACCGGCGACTACGTCGACGTGAACTGATCACGCATCTACGTGCTCGAACACAGAACGAGCGCAGAACGAAGGCCCCGTCGTTGCTCCAACGGGGCCTTCCGCGTATCGCCTGCGCCTGACGCGTATCGCGTGATGCGTGACGCCTGACGCATGGCGCATGGGGCGTGCGGCGTCGGCGAGGCGCGGTGACGGCAAAGGGGTTCGCTGGGTCAACCAGGGCAGGCGGTGGGGCGATCCGGCACCGTGGTGCCGAGCCAGTCGGTGAGTACGGCGTAGTCGGCGTCGGTGAGGCCCTCGTGCGGGTCGGGGCGGTGCAGCAGATACGGGGAGCGGTGCTGCGCCGCGACCCACAGACGGTCCATGGACCCGATCTCGTCGTCGACCCAGATGAACGGGCGGTCGCCGGCCCACTCGACGATGTGGCGGGTCTTCCAGTGCAAGCCGCGCGGACCCTCTTCAGCGACCGTGTCCGGCCACCTCACCACGGGCAGGGTCGGCGGCAGACCGATAAGTGGGGCGACGGCGTCGTTCGCGTCGTCCAGCCATGTCGTGGCCCACACGAGGTCGCACCCCAGAGCCGTCAGACGTTTTCCCGCCGAGGGATCGAGGCGCCCGAGGAGTGGGTTCCCCCGACCGTACGATCCGCCGGAGCCGGAGCCGGAGCCGGAGCCGGAGCCGGAGCCGGAGCCGGAGCCGGAGCCGGAGCTGGCAGTGGAGGCCGCCTGGCGGCGGCCGGCCGGGTGGCCGAACGGGATGAGTGGTCCGTCGACGTCGAGGAAGAGAAGGGGGCGCTGCGATGAGCCGGTCACGTTGGCACGGTAACTCCCCGCGGAGCGGCCAAGAAGGGCCGTAGCGCGCCCACCCGCCCGGAGACGCACGCCGGAAGGGCCCCTGCCTGTCGGGCGGGGCCCTTCCGGCACCACTCTCCGGGCGTCCGCGCACCGAAGCGCCGCGCCGGGCTCCGTCGGCGGGTCAGCCGGAGCAGCCGCCGCACTGGCACGGCGCGCCGGACTGGCAACCGCAGCTACAGCCGGGCCCGCAGCCGCAGGCGCCGAGGACGGTCAGGGCGGGGCGGTGGCGGGCCGCATCGGCCGGCACTTCCTGCCGGGCGTCGGACGTCGGGGAATCGGACATGGGGATCCTCCTCGAAGGGCACGCGGCGTACTTCTGCTGCCCATTGCATGCCCACTCGGGCAGGCGCATCAAGGGCGCACACGCGCAATGCCCCGACGCACCGGGCGACGGCGACGGGCGACGCGCACGAGCCATGTGGCAGGCGACGGCCACGGGCGACGCGAACGGGCCATGTAGCAGGCGACGGCGAGGGCGACGTAAACGGGCCACGTGGCAGGCGACGGCGAGGGCGACGTAAACGGGCCGCGTGACAGGCGACGGCGACGACCGACGCACCGGACACGCGAAGCGTCGGGCGACGCACCGGCCGCCACGCACCGGCCCGCACACCGAGCGGGGCCGCCCGGCCACCGGGTCGCGCACCCGGCGGGCGGCCCCCGCCGCACCGGCGCATCCGGTCGCGAGGCAGGGCCAGGTGCCGGGCGACCGGGCCGGGCGGCGAACCGGCCCTACTCGCCCTGCGTCGGCGGAGCCGTCGTGCCGGCCGCGGCCTGGAGCTCGTCCGCGTGCTCGCCCGTCACCAGGTACACCACGCGCTTCGCCACCGACACCGCGTGGTCGGCGAACCGCTCGTAGTACCGGCCGAGCAGCGTCACGTCGACCGCCGTCTCGATGCCGTGCTTCCAGCGGTCGTCCATCAGGTGCTGGAACAGCGTGCGGTGCAGCAGGTCCATCTCGTCGTCGTCGTGCTCCAGCTGGAGGGCGAGGTCGACGTCCTTCGTGGTGATGACCTCCGCCGCCTTCGCCATGAGGCGCTGCGCGAGCTGACCCATCTCCAGCATGGTGGCGTGCAGGTCGTGCGGCACGGCAGAGGCGGGGAAACGCAACCGGGCGAGCTTCGCGACGTGCTGGGCGAGGTCGCCCGAGCGCTCCAGGTCGGCGCTCATCCGCAGGGAGGTGACGACTATCCGCAGGTCGGTGGCCACGGGCTGCTGGCGGGCCAGCAGGGCTATGGCGCGCGCCTCCAGGTCGTGCTGGAGATCGTCCACCTTCTGGTCGGCGGCGATCACGCTCTCGGCGAGCTTGAGGTCCGCGTCCAGCATGGCCGTGGTGGCCCGCCCGATGGCGGACCCGACCAGCCGGGCCATCTCGACCAGGGCTTCACCGATCGAGTCAAGTTCCTCGTGGTACGCGTCGCGCATGAAAGTCCCTCTCTAGTCTTTCTGGAGCCTCTGGAACCCCACGCTCCCACGTTCTGTCCGGTACGCGTCCGATTCCGGCACCCCAAGTGAACCAACCCCATCCCCTCGGTGAACTCTGAGCGACGAGTGTTCGAGGTGCCACCCTTTTGACTGGGGACGGGTCGCGACCCCCGCTTAACCTGGGTGCATGGACGTGAACGCGGCAGTAGCCGCTGCGGCAGCGATAGCCGGTCTGCTGACCGGTGTGATCGCCGTGCTGACGTTCCGCTGGAGCGAACGCGAGCAGGCGCGGCCCACCCGGTCGTCCATGCGGCCGGACGTCAACGCGGTGCTGCCGCCGGGCGTCGACACCGTCCTGTCCGTCCTGCGGTCCTCCGCCGTCGTACTGGACGAGAGCGACAACGTGGTCAAGGCCAGCTCGGCGGCGTACGCCCTCGGGCTCGTCCGGGGCGGCAAACTGGCCGTCGAGTCCATGCTCCACATGGCCCGCGACACCCGCCGCGACGGGGAGATACGGCAGGTCGAACTCGACCTCCCGCGGCGCGGCACCGGACGCGGCGAGGCCCTCGCGGTGTCCGCCCGGGTCGCCCCGCTCGGCTCGCGCCTCGTACTGCTCCTGGTGGAGGACCTCACCGAGGCCCGCCGCATCGAGGCGGTACGGCGCGACTTCGTCGCCAACGTCAGCCATGAACTCAAGACTCCTACGGGTGCGCTCTCCCTGCTCTCCGAGGCGGTCATGGACGCCTCGGACGACCCGGAGGCCGTCACCCGTTTCGCGGGCCGCATGCAGATCGAGGCGACCCGCCTCACCAACCTGGTCCAGGAGCTCATCGACCTCTCCCGCGTCCAGAACGACGACCCGCTGGAGGACGCCGAACCGGTCCGCGTCGACGAACTGGTCGACGAGGCGGTGGACCGCAGCCGCCACGCCGCGTCCACCAAGAACATCACCATGGCCGCGGGCGGCACCGAGGGCCTGTACGTGTGGGGCAACCGGGGGCAGCTCGCCGCGGCCCTCGGCAACCTCGTCGAGAACGCCGTCAACTACAGCCCGGCCCGCACCCGCGTGGGGATAGCCGGGCGCCGGATCTCGGCCCCCGGCGGGGACCTGATCGAGATAGCCGTCACCGACCAGGGCATCGGTATCTCCGAGAAGGACCGCGACCGGATCTTCGAACGCTTCTACCGCGTGGACCCGGCCCGCTCCCGGGCCACCGGAGGCACGGGCCTCGGCCTGGCCATCGTCAAGCACGTGGCCGCCTCGCACGGCGGGGAAGTCACGGTGTGGAGCACCGAGGGACAGGGCTCCACCTTCACCCTGCGGCTGCCCGAGGCAGCAGCGTCACGCGACCGGTCCCCGGTCGCCGCCCCCGACGACGTCGACGATCCCGCAGACGACGCCGCCGGTCCCTACGAGACCACTGATCGCGAACCCATTCCCCACCCGGAGGTCCTTCCGTGACCCGAGTGCTCGTCGTCGAGGATGAGGAATCCTTCAGCGACGCCCTGTCCTACATGCTCCGCAAGGAGGGCTTCGAGGTCGCCATCGCGGCCACCGGGCCCGACGGGCTCGACGAGTTCGAGCGCAACGGCGCCGACCTCGTCCTGCTGGACCTCATGCTCCCCGGCCTGCCGGGCACCGAGGTCTGCCGTCAGCTGCGCAGCCATTCCAATGTTCCGGTCATCATGGTGACCGCCAAGGACAGTGAGATCGACAAGGTCGTGGGGCTGGAGATAGGGGCAGACGACTACGTCACGAAGCCCTTCTCCTCGCGCGAGCTGGTCGCCCGCATCCGCGCGGTCCTGCGCCGCCGCGGCGAGCCGGAAGAGGTCACCCCGGCGGCCCTGGAGGCCGGGCCGGTGCGCATGGACGTGGACCGCCACGTGGTCACGGTCGGCGGTGGCAAGGTCGACCTGCCGCTGAAGGAGTTCGACCTCCTGGAGATGCTGCTGCGCAACGCGGGCCGCGTGCTCACCCGCATGCAGCTGATCGACCGTGTGTGGGGCGCGGACTACGTGGGCGACACCAAGACCCTCGACGTCCACGTGAAGCGCCTGCGCGCCAAGATCGAGCCGGATCCGGGCGCGCCCAGATACCTGGTGACGGTGCGGGGACTGGGCTACAAGTTCGAGCCGTAGGCCGACCGCGACAAGCGGTCGTGACACGACACGGGGAGGCCCCGCCGGCAGGTTG
>NZ_JBSGYQ010000125.1:0-8142 GCF_053610585.1 Streptomyces sp. NPDC054887
GCCTTTTGGGACTACTGCTGGGCTTCGATGAGGCTCTTGGGCCGCAGATCGGTCCAGTTGGCCTCGATGTGGGCCAGCGCCTCGGAGCGGCCCACCGGGCCGAGCACCGAACGCCAGCCGTCGGGCACGGTCTGGAACGACGGCCACAGCGAGTGCTGGCCCTCGTCGTTGACCAGCACCAGGAAGGAGCCGTTCTCGTCGTCGAAGGGGTTGGTCATCGGGTGACGCCTTTCTTGGATGGGGCGGTACGGGAGGGCAGGCTCGGCCGGTTGCCCGCGGGGGTCAGGCCCCGCCGCCGTCGCGCTCCGCGAGCACGCGGCGCAGAGCCCGCTTGTCGATCTTGCCGATCGCGGTCAGCGGCAGGTCCGCGACCGTTTCCACGCGGTCGGGCAGCTTGAACGCGGCCACGCCGCGCTCCAGCAGGAAGGCGCGCAGCGCCTGGACGGTCGGCGCCGACGAGCCGTCGGGGACGACCACGGCGCAGATCCGCTCGCCCTCCCCGGCGGGGTCGGGCAAACCGACGGCGGCACATCGCCGGACCTGCGGATGGGCCGCGACGTGGCTTTCGACCTCCTCGGCGGAGACGCTCTCGCCGTTGCGGTCGATGGTGTCCTTGACCCGTCCCTCCACGACCAGGTGACCGGACGGGAGTTGGCGGACCAGGTCGCCTGAGCAGTAGAAGCCGTCGGGGGTGAAGGCGGTGGCGTTGACCTCGGGGGCGCGGTAGTAGCCGCGCAGCGTGTACGGGCCGCGCACCAGCAGCTCTCCGGCCTCGCCGGGCGCGACGGGCCGGCCGTCCGCGTCCACGATGCGCAGCTCGTCGTCGTCGCTGAGCGGCCGGCCCTGTGTGAGGGCGACCGTCTCCGTGTCGTCGTCCGAGCGGGTGTAGTTGAGCAGGCCCTCGGCCATGCCGAACACCTGCTGCACCGCGCAGCCGAGCGCGTCGGGGATGGTGCGGGCCAGGTCGGCCGAGAGCTTCGATCCGCCGGCCTGGAGTACGCGCAGGCTGGAGATGTCCGCCGGGTCCCATTCCGCCGCGTCGGTCCACAGCGGGATCAGCGGCGGCACCAGAGCGGTGTGCGTGACGCGTTCGGCCTCGATCAGGGGGAACGTGTCACCGGGTGCGGGGGAGGGGGAGAGCACGACACGCCCGCCCACCGACAGGGTGCCCAGCATGCCGGGGCAGGCCAGCGGGAAGTTGTGCGCGACGGGCAGGCAGGCGAGGTAGACGGTGTCGTCCGACAGCTCGCACGCCTCGGCGCTGGCGCGCGCGTTGTACCCGTAGTCGTTGTGGGTGCGGGGAATGAGCTTGGGGACGCCGGTGGTCCCGCCGGACACCAGCAGGAGGGCGACGTCCGCCGGGTCGGGGTCGGGGAACTGGCGGGGCTCGGCGTCGACCTTGGCGAGCGCGGTGTACGGCCCCGGGTCGCCGGCGACGAGGACGTGCCGCAGCTCGGGCGCCTCGGCCTGTACGGCGGCGGCCAGTTCCCGGTAGTCGAACGCGGCGTACTCGTCGGCGATCACGTACGCCACGGCCCCGGACAGCCGGGCCAGGTGGCCGATCTCGGTGAGGCGGTGCGCGGGCAGCGTCAGGGCGGGTATCGCGCCCAGGCGGGCCAGCGCGAAGAACAGCACCGGGAACGCACCGGTGTTGGGCAGCTGCACCAGGACCCGGTCACCGGCGCCCACACCCAGGTCCGCCAGGCCGGCCGCCATCCGGTCGGCCCGCTCGTCGAGCTGACGGTAGGTGAGCCGGTCCTGCCCGGCCACGATCGCGAGCCGGTCGCCGTACCGGGCGGCCCAGTCGCGCAGCAGGGCTCCGAGGGTCCGGCCGTCCCAGTGGCCGGACGCGACATAGCGGGCCGCGGTCTCCGCGGGCCACGGGGTCAGCCCCGACGGCAGGGGCGAGGGGGGCTCGGTGGCGATAGGGGTCACGTTCGGCTCAACTCTCGTGGCCGGAGGGCGACTGGCGCTCCTCGCTGGTTTCCGCTCGTCATGGGTGCGGAGACCGGGGTCGTTCCCGGCATCCACAAACAGGTGTGGTTAGGTTAACCTAAGTCCTGTCGTTGCACACCTCTCGTCGCGAAGGGCCCTGCTGGTGTCCATTCCTGTCCGGTCAAGGGCGATTTGAGGGCGGTTCGCCCTTTGTCCGCGCGAACTGTCCGGATGCTCACAGCCGTCCGGAACGCGTCCCTCCCCACGACACGACGTCCCTAGGAAGAAGCCGCTTCATGCTGTCGATCGACGACCTCCGGCGAGTGGTCACCGAGCTGCTCGGCCCCGGCGCCGAATCCCCCGGCGACCAGGACAACCTCATCGAACTGGGCCTTGACTCGCTCAAGCTGATGAGGATCGCGGACCGCTGCCGACGGACAGGACTGGACATCGGCTTCGCCGACCTGGCACGGCGCCCCACGCTGGCCGGCTGGGGCGGCCTGCTCGCCGAGGCGGGAGGCGCGGCCGCGGCCGCGGCACCGGAGCCGGCCGCCGCCCCGGTGGCCGCCCAGGCGCCGACCGACTCCTCCGGGACCGCGGACGAAGAACCGTTCCCGCTGGCGCTCATGCAGCACGCGTACTGGGTCGGCCGCGGCGGCTCCCAGGCCCTCGGAGCGGTGGCCGCCCACCTCTACACGGAGTTCGACGGCTCCGGGGTCGACCCCGCCCGCCTCGGCGCCGCCGTGGCGGCGCTGGCGGAGCGTCACCCCATGCTCCGCGCCCGCATCCTGGACGACGGCCGCCAGGTCGTCGGACCGTGGACCCGTGGCACCGCGCTCCCTGTCCTCGACCTGCGGAACGCCTCCGCCGAGGAGGCCGCGGAGCGGACCGCCCGCCTCCGCGAACAGCTGTCGCACCAGCTGCTCGACGTCGAGGCGGGGCAGGTCTTCGACATCCGCGTCACCCTGCTGCCCGAGGGCCGCACCCGCGTCCACGTGGACGTCGACATGCTCGCCGCCGACGCCCGCAGCTACCGCACCCTGCTCGCCGATCTCGTACACCTCTACGAGCACCCCGAGCGTCCCCTGCCGGCGCTCGGCTACACCTACGCCCAGTACCTGAACGAGCGCCGGGCGCAGCCGCCGCGCGACCAGGACGTGCGCTGGTGGCGCGAGCGCCTCGGCGAACTGCCCGGCGCCCCCACCCTGCCCGCCCGTCCCGAGGCCGAGCGCGGCACCGAGCACCGGGTGACCCGCCTGCACCACTGGCTCAGCCCCGAACAGCGTGCCCACCTCACGGACCAGGCGCGGCGTCACGCCGTCACCCCGGCGGTCGCCGCGGCCACCGCCTTCGCCGAGGTCCTGGGCGCCTGGAGCGGGGAGCCCAGGTTCCTGCTCAACGTCCCCATGTTCGACCGCCGTCCGCTCCACCCGGACGTGGACAGCCTCGTCGGCGACTTCACCAGCTCCGTGCTGCTCGACGTGGACCTGAGCGAGACCCGTACGTTCGCCGAGCGGGTCAGGGACGCTCAGGAGCGGATGCACCGCGCCGCCGCCCACTCCTCGTACTCGGGCGTCGAGGTACTGCGCGACCTCTCCCGCGACCAGGGCTCCCAGGTCCTCGCCCCCGTCGTCTTCACCAGCGCCCTCGACCTCGGCGAACTCTTCGGGCAGGACGTCGAGCGCTGCCTCGGCGAACCCGTGTGGATCGTCTCCCAGGGGCCGCAGGTCCTCCTCGACGCCCAGATCACGGAGCTGCACGACGGCCTCCTCGTCAACTGGGACGTCCGCGCGGACGCCTTCCCCGACGGCGCCGCCGAGGCCATGTTCGCCGCGTTCACCGACCTCATGGGAACGGTGGCCGACGGCACCGCCTGGGACGTCCCCGTGGGACCGCTCGCCACCGAAGCCCAGCTCGCCGTGCGCACCGAGGCCAACCGCACCGACGGCCCGCTGCCCCAGCAGCCGCTCCACCAGGCGTTCTTCGCCCGCGCCGCCACCGCCCCGGACGCCCCCGCGGTCCTCGCCGCCGACACCACCTCGCTGACGTACGGTCAGCTCGCCGAGCGGGCGCTCCGCGTGGCCGGCGCCCTGCGCGCTCGCGGCGTCGCACCCGGGGACGCGGTGGCCATCCGCCTGCCCAAGGGACCCGACCAGCTCGTCGCCGTCCTCGGCGTCCACGCCGCGGGCGCCCACTACGTGCCGATCGGCGTCGAACAGCCGCCCGCCCGCGCCCAGTCCATCCGCGCCCGCGCCGGAGTCGAGGTCGTCCTCGCCACCGCCGCCGACGGCGACGCCGCCACCCTGCCGCTGTCCGAAGCCGCCGCCTGGCCCACGCCGCCGGCGGAACCGGTACTCGCCGACCCGCGATCCGTGGCCTACGTGCTCTTCACCTCGGGCTCCACCGGCGAACCCAAGGGCGTCGAGGTCTCCCACCACGCCGCCGCCAACACCATCGACGACCTCGTGGAACGCCTCGGCCTCGGCCCCGCCGACCGCACCCTCGCGCTCTCCGCCCTCGACTTCGACCTGTCCGTCTTCGACATCTTCGCCCCCCTGTCGGCCGGCGGAGCCGTCGTCACGGTCGACGAACAGACCCGCAAGGACGCCACCGCGTGGACCCGGCTCGTCCGGCAGCACGCCGTCACCGTCCTCAACTGCGTGCCCAGCCTGCTCGACATGCTGCTCACCGCGGCCGAACACCAGCCGATGGGGCCCGGCCTGCGCGCGGTGCTGCTCGGCGGCGACTGGGTCGGCGTGGACCTGCCCGTACGGCTGCACGCCCAGGTCCCGGGCTGCCGCTTCCTCGGCCTCGGCGGCACCACCGAGACCGCCATCCACTCGACGGTCCAGGAGGTCGTGGGCGGCGAGGTGCCCGCACGGTGGACGAGCGTCCCGTACGGCACCCCGCTGCGCAACGTCCGCTGCCGCGTCGTCGACGCCCAGGGCCGCGACTGCCCCGACTGGGTGGCGGGCGAGCTGTGGATCGGCGGCGCCGGAGTGGCCGACGGCTACCGTGGCGACGCCGAGCGGACCGCCGACCGTTTCGTCGAGGTCGACGGCCACCGCTGGTACCGCACCGGCGACCGCGCCCGCTACTGGCCCGACGGCACCCTGGAGTTCCTCGGCCGCGCCGACGACCAGGTGAAGATCCGCGGCTTCCGCATCGAACTCGGCGAGGTCGAAGCCGCGCTCGCCCAGCACCCCGCCGTCCGCCAGGCCACCGCCCTGGTCGTCCGCACCGGGCCCACGCCCCGCCTGTGCGCCGTCGTCGCCACCGGCGCCGGGGCCGCACTCGACGAGGCGGACCTGAGGGCGAGGGCCGCCGAGCGGCTGCCCGCCCACATGCTGCCGGACACCCTCGCCGTCCTCGACGAGATGCCGCTGACCGCCAACGGCAAGACCGACCGCCGCGCCCTGCGCGAACTGCTCGCCGCCCGGACCAAGGAAGGCGAGCACGAGGCCGCGCAGTCCTCCCTCGAGGAGGTCGTCGCCCGGGTCTGGGCGGACGTCCTCGGCACGGACCGCGTCGGACGCCACGACGACTACTTCCACCTCGGCGGCGACTCCATCCTCGCCACCCGCATCACCGCGCGGCTGCGCGAGGCCCTCGACACCGACGACGTGTCCGTCCACGACGTCCTCGCGTCCCTCACCGTCGCGGAACTCGCCCGGACACTCGCGGCCCGCGACGCCGACGGCCGGCTCGAACTCGTCGCCGAGGTCTACCTGGAGATCGACTCCCTGTCGGACGACGAGATCGACGCCCAACTCACCGACAACGACCGCGATGTGGAGCACGCGGATGGCTGAGCCGCTCGCCGGCGCGGCGGCGGGTTCCGCCGCCGACGCCTGGTTCCGGCGGTACGCGCCCCGGCCCGGCGCCACGGCACGCATCGTGTGCTTCGGCCCGGCCGGCGGCGCCCCCGCCTTCTACCGCGACTGGGCCCGGGCCGTGCCCGACGACGTCGAGGTGCTGTCCGTGGTCCTCCCCGGTCGCGAACGCCGCTTCGGGGAACCCGCGCTGACCGACATGCGGACGCTCGCGGACGCCGCCACCGCCGCGCTGCTTCCCCTGCTCGACCGGCCCACCGTGCTCTTCGGCCACAGCATGGGAGCCTCGGTCGCCTTCGAGGTGACCCGCCGTCTCGAGGCGTCCGGCGGGCCCCGCCCCGCCGCCCTCGTCGTCTCCGGCAGGCCGAGCCCCCGCCGGCTGCTGGAGCGCCCCTCACCCGTGGCGGACTACGACGACGACCGGATCGTCGCCTACCTGCGCCGCCTCGGCGGCACCCCGGACGAACTGCTCGACGACCCCGAGGCACGGGAACTGATCCTGCCGCCCTGCCGGGCCGACTTCCAGGTCATCGGCCGGTACGCCCCCGAGCTCCACCCGCGCATCACCACCCCGCTGCGCGTGCTCCTCGGCGACCGGGACGAGTCCGTGCCGGCCTGGGACGCACCGCGCTGGGGCGAGGTCGCCACCGGACCGAGCGCCCTGCACGTCCTGCCCGGCGGCCACTTCTACCTGATCCCCGAGCGGACCGCCGTCATCGACCACGTGCTGCGGTCCCTCCACCGCACCGCCGCGCCCGCCGCCGTACCGCCCGCCGACCTGCCGCACACCGCCGATCCCCACGAGGGAAACGCCCGCCACACCGGACGAGCCGACTCCGGGAAAGAGAGAGAAGCCGTGACCTTCGCCCCTGCCTACCACGAGCGCCGCATCACGCTGACCAGCGACGCGCTGAGCACCGCGGCGGCACTGTCGGAGACCTCGGCCGACTCCTACGTCCTCTACGAGAACCGGGGCGCCATCGGCTGGGCGGAAGGCGAGTACGGCACGGTCGTCGTCCGTTCGGGCGGGACCACCCTGCGCCTGGGCGACGCCGACCCGGTCGAGTTCCACGCCGGCCGCGGGGTCCTCGACGCCCTCGACCAGGCCCTTGCCGCCGTACGGGTCGAGGGCTGGCGGGCCTACGGCTGGGCCGCGTTCGAGCTCAGCTACCCCCTGCACGGCCTGCCCGCCGCGCCCGCCGACACCCCGCTCGCCCACCTCGCCGTACCCCGGCGGGAGGTCAGGATCGAGGACGGCGGCGCCCTGCTGCGCGTACTGGACCCCGAGGACCTCGACGCGCTGGAGCAGCGGGTGCGCTCGGCGGCCGCCCTCGGCGGAGCGGTCGGCAGCACGCGGCGGGTCACCGCCGACGTCGAGCAGCACGACGCCGACGTGTACCGGGCGTCGGTGGCGGCGGCCGTGGAGGAGATCCGCGCCGGCAACCTCACCAAGGTGATCCTCTCCCGCGTGGTGCCCGTCACCTCGCCCATCGACATGCCCGCCACGTACCTCGAAGGCCGCCGCGGCAACGACCCCGCCCGCTCCTTCCTGCTGCGGCTCGGTGGCTGGGAGACGGCCGGTTTCAGTCCCGAGATCGTCGCCCGCGTCACGGGCGAGGACGGCCATGTCGTCGCCCAGCCCCTGGCGGGCACCCGCGCCCTGGAGGGCGACCCGGAGGCGGACCGCGGCCGCCGCGCGGAGCTCTACCGCGACGAGAAGGAAGTCTTCGAACACGCGGTCTCCGTCCGCCTGGTGGCGGAGGAACTGGAACAGGTCTGCACCCGGGAGTCCGTCGCCGTCGACGACTTCATGTCCATCAAGGAGCGGGGCAGTGTGCAGCACCTGGCCTCCCGCCTCTCCGGTTCGCTCGCCGAGGGCAGGACCGCGTGGGAGGCGTTCGGCGCCCTGTTCCCCGCGGTGACGGCCTCCGGCATACCCAAGGCCGAGGGCTGCGAACTCATCCGCCGCACCGAGCGCCGGCCCCGCGGCCTCTACAGTGGCGCCGTGCTCACGGTCGACGCGGACGGCACGGTCGACGCCGCCCTGGTGCTCCGCAGCGTCTACCGCCACGAGGGGCGGACCTGGATGCGGGCCGGCGCGGGAATCGTCGGGCACTCGACGCCGGAACGCGAACTGGAGGAGACGCGCGAGAAGATGCGCAGCGTCTCGCGCTTCCTGGTCCCGGCGGCCGAGACCCGGGGCACGGCCCTGGCGTCCGCCCCTGACGAGCAGTCCGCAGCGCTGGCCCGCTGAGCTCACCGGGGAGGACGGGACCGGAAGCGGGGCCCCATGTGGCCGTACCCCCTGTGGGGCCGGGCGACGGAAAAGCCGCGCGGGTCGTCCGCTCCCCGCGGGGTTTTACGGGGGGGAGAA
>NZ_JBSGYQ010000126.1:0-7922 GCF_053610585.1 Streptomyces sp. NPDC054887
ATCGAGATCGTGTTCCACTTCGGGATCTCGGTCTTGCAGTACTTGAAGATGTCCGCGATCAGGCGCAGCGACGGCTTCGGCGGGAAGATGTACGTGCCGCGCGCGATGTACTCCTTCAGCACGTCGTTCTGGATCGTGCCCGTCAGCTGGTCCGCCGGTACGCCCTGTTCTTCGGCGACCAGTTGGTAGAGGAGAAGCAGCGGCGCGGCGGGCGCGTTGATGGTCATGGACGTGGAGACCTTGTCGAGCGGGATGCCGCCGAAGAGGATGCGCATGTCGTCGATGGAGTCGATCGCCACGCCGACTTTGCCGACCTCGCCGCTGGCGATCGCCGCGTCGCTGTCGTGGCCCATCTGGGTCGGCAGGTCGAAGGCGACCGAGAGGCCCATCGTGCCGTTGGCGATCAGCTGCTTGTACCGGGCGTTCGACTCGGCGGCCGTGCCGAAGCCGGCGTACTGCCGCATGGTCCACGGCCGGCCCGTGTACATCGACGGGTAGACACCGCGCGTGAAGGGGTACGCGCCGGGCTCGCCCAGCTTCTCACGGGGGTCCCAGCCCTCCAGGGCGTCCGGCCCGTACACCGGCTCGATGGGCAGTCCGGACTCGGATTCACGCGCCATGACGTTCCTCACCTACTTTCGCTCGTCTCGACTGCTGCCTGTCGTGCCGCCCGGACAGACGCTATTGAGCCCTTTGTGGACCAACCACCCCCTAGTGCGCCCCTGACTCCTCGCCGACGCCGTGACCAGCGGCGATCGGGACGCCACGATGAGGGCCGATCTGACGTGCACGCGGATGGCCCATCAGGAGGTTCGGTGTCGGAACAGCGGGAAGAGCCGGGGCATCGGCCGTCCTCGGTCGTCGTCGTCGGCGCGGGCGCGGCAGGGGTGCAGACGGCGGTGGCCCTGCGCGAGCAGGGGTTCCACGGCGCGGTGCGGCTGATCGGGGCGGAGCGCCACCGGCCGTACGACCGGCCGCCGTTGTCCAAGGCGGTGCTGCTGGGCGGCAGGCCCGAGGACGCGGCCTTCGACGTGGACTTCGAGAAGCTCGACATCGAGCTGGACCTGGGGCGCCGCGCGACCGGCATCCGGCCCGGCGCGCACCGCCTGGAGACCACGCAGGGGCCGGTCGGCTACGACCGCCTCGTCCTGGCGACGGGCGCCGAACCGGTCCGGCTGCCCGGCACCGAAGGGGTGCCGGGGGTGCATCTGCTGCGCACGCTCGACGACGCGCAGGCGCTGCGGCCGGTACTCGCCCGGCGGCTCGACGTCGTGGTCGTCGGCGCGGGGTGGATCGGCGCCGAGTTCACCACCGCCGCGCGCGGGGCCGGTTGCCGGGTCACCGTGGTGGAGGCCGCCGAGCTGCCGCTCGCCGGGGCGCTCCCCGGCGACGTGGCCGCTCCGATGGCCGCCTGGTACGAGGAGGCCGGCGCGGAGCTGCGGACGGGCGCGCGGGTGGAGCGGGTCGAGCCGGGCGCGGTGGTGCTCACGGACGGCACCCGGCTGCCCGCGGGAGCGGTCGTCGTCGGCATCGGGGCGCGGCCCGCCACCGGGTGGCTGGAGGGCAGCGGCATCGTGCTTGGCCTCCACGGGGAGGTCCTGGCCGACGAGGTGCTGCGCACCTCCGCGCCCGACGTGTACGCGGTCGGGGACTGCGCCTCCTTCCCGTCGGCCCGTTTCGGCGCGCGGCTGCTCGTGCACCACTGGGACAACGCCCTGCACGGACCGCGCACCGTCGCGGCCGACATCGTGGGGCAGGGCCCGGCGGTATACGACCCGGTGCCCTACTTCTGGTCCGAGCAGTTCGGACGCTTCGTGCAGTACGCCGGCCACCACGCCGGCGCCGACACCGCCGTGCGGCGCGGCGACCCCGCCGGCGACTCCTGGAGTGTGTGCTGGCTGCGCGGGGAACGCATGGTCGCCGTACTCGCCGTGGGGCGGGCCCGCGACCTCGCGCAGGGGCGGCGGCTGATCGCCTCCGGTGCCCCACTGCTGGCCGAGCGGGTGGCCGACCCGGACGTGCCCCTGAAGTCCGCCGCGAAATAAGCCCAACCCCACCCCGTGACATACCAATCGACCGGTTTACAATAGGGACTTGGGCGGGGGGTGAAGGAGGGCATCGGATGGCCAAGCAGGAACGTGCGGAGAGAACCCTTCGCCGGATCGTCACCGCCGCGGCGGAGCAGTTCGTCCAACACGGGTACACCGGTACGAGTCTGGACGACATCACCCGCGCGGCAGGCGTGTCGAAGGGGGCGTTCTACTTCCACTTCGCCTCGAAGGACCAGGTGGCCACGGCGGTGGCCGAACACTCCCAGTCGCTCTTCGAGGACGCCATCATGGAGCCCTGCACCCCCGCCGACTCCCCGCTCCAGCACGTCATCGACCTGACGCACCGGCTCAACGCGCTGCTGCACCTGGAGCCGTCCGCACGTGCGGTCGTCCGGTTCCACCGCGAGTGGACGGGCGACGAGCGGCCGGGGTTCGACCACCACACGCTGTGGCACGAGACGGTGGGGAAGCTCTTCTGCCAGGCGGCGAAGCGCCGGGAGCTGCGCAGCGACATCCCCGCCGCCTCCCCGCGGGTGCTGGCCTCCACCACGCTGTTCTCGATGGAAGCCCTCAGCTGGATGGGCATGACCACCGACGAGACGGCCCGGCGGCTGACCGACCTGTGGGACGTACTCCTGCCGGCGATCACCCCGGGGAACGTGATCGACACGTTCCGGACGACCGCGCCCGAGAACTGCGAAGAGCGCGAATTCAGTTATCAGAACTGACCTCTCCCGCGTCAGGGGTGGATGAGGGGGTGTGCGTCCGCCGCAGCGGCTCCTAATGTTCTGGGTGTCACCAGGCGCAAGGAATTCACCGCCGAAAGCGGGGAGTCCGGCGGGTCTGGCGTGGTTCGGCACAACCGTTTCGAACCGGGAATCCCACTGTGTGAGGAGATGGACACCATGAAGAAGATCGCCATCACTGTGAAGGCCGTTCAGGTCACCCAGAACAAGATGCTCGCCTGCAAGGCCTCTTGATCCGTACGTGCGCCCGGAGGGATTCCCTCCGGGCGCACGGTCATGCGCGGCCCCGTTTTCCCCTGCGGTGCGCGCCACGGGAATCCAGTCCACGAAACGCACCGTAGAACGGGAGAATTCTTATGGAGCTGCGACGCTCTCGCACTCTGATGGCCGGCTGGCAGAACGGCGGCCTCACCGTCGAGGACTATCTCGCGGAGCCCGGCGACGAGGGACGCACCGGCGTCCAGATCGACGGCACGGCGCTCGACATCCTCGGTCACTTCGAGGACTGGACCGACCCCGAGACCGTCCTCGACCGGTTCGAGGGATTCGACCCCGCCTCGGTGCGCGGAGC
The DNA here is from genome assembly GCF_053610585.1 of Streptomyces sp. NPDC054887. Lineage (NCBI taxonomy): Bacteria > Bacillati > Actinomycetota > Actinomycetes > Kitasatosporales > Streptomycetaceae > Streptomyces > Streptomyces sp. NPDC054887. The sequence goes on from NZ_JBSGYQ010000126.1 coordinate 3,369, forward strand.
CGTCAAGCAGCTCGCCGACCTGGGCCTCCTGCGCAGCCGCGACCAGGCGGAGCGCGAGGACAAGGTGGACGAGGCGTGGCGCCACTGGGGCGACGCCGCCCGCTACTTCCACTTCGCCACCAAGAACGTCGAGTACGTGACCGAGGAGAACGGCGCCGACACCGGGCGCACCGAACTCGTCAGCGAACTGCTCGAAGAGGGACCGCCCCCGTCCGTGTTCGGACGCCGCGACGGCGGCCCCAAGATCCGGCTGCCGCGCAGCTTCGTACCGCTGCGCCGGGACTTCGAGGACGTCCTCGTATCGCGGCGCACCACCCGCGAATTCGCCGACCAGCCCGTCGGGCTGCGCGAATTCTCGACCGTTCTGCACTTCGCCTTCGGGCCGATGTACTTCATCGACGTACCGAACTTCGGGCAATTGATGATGCGCACCAGCCCGTGCGGCGGATCGCGCCACGAGAGCGAGTGCTACATCGCCGTACGCAATGTGGAATCCATTGCTCCCGGTCTTTACCGCTACTGTCCGGAGGACCACAGCCTGGAACTCCTCAAGGGTGACGTCGACCTGGACCGTGTCGGTTTCGAGCAGCGCATGGTCACCACGGCCGGATTCGTCGTCCTGCTCACCTTCGACGTCAACCGCGCGATGTACAAGTACCGCAACTCCCGTATTCTGCGCACCATCCTGCTGAACGCCGGCCACCTCGCGCAGACCTTCGCGCTGTGCGCGACCGCGGCGGGACTCGGACCCTTCCAGACCGACGCGTTCCGCGACTCCGAGCTGGAGGCGGCGCTGGGGCTCGACGGCATCGCGGAGAGCGCCCTGTACGTCTTCGGGGCGGGCGTCCCCGCCGTACGCAGGGAAGGCGTTCCCAGCTTCCCGATCTCCGGCGCACGGAACTGACCGTGGCCACCGTCGCCTCCGCGAAGCCGCCCCAGGGCAGCCCGGCCGCCTCCGTCCCACCAAGGGTGCAGAAGCGCGTGCTGAGGGTGCTCCTGTGCCTCCAGATCCTCTTCTCCATGGTCATCGCCATGAGCGGTCCCGTGGTGTCGCTGCTCGCCGAACGTCTCACCGGTTCGGCGACCCGGGCCGGCTTCACCCAGGCGAGCATCTTCTGCGGCTCGGTCGCCTGCGCGGTGCCGCTGGCGGCCCTGTCCGCCCGGCACGGCAGACGGGTCGGGCTGGCCGTGGGGCAGCTGATCGGGGCGGTGGCCGCCGGCACGGTGGTGTGCGGGGCGCTGCTCGACAGCTTCCCGCTGGTCCTGGCCGGTTCGTTCGGCATCGGCGGCGCCATCGCCGCCGGGTTCCAGATCCGGTTCGCGGCCACCGACCTGGCCGCCGACGGCCGGCACGGCCGGGCGGTGGGGATGGTCACCTGGGCCTCCACGGCGGGCGGGGTGCTCGGGCCGTCCCTCGTCGGCATCACCGACAAGCTGGTGCCGGGCGCCCCGCTGCCGGAGTTCACCGCGCCCTTCATCGTCATCGCGGCGGGGCTCGTGGGCACGTCGCTGCTCGCGTACGGGTTCCTCCGGCCGGACCCGCTGCTGCTGGCCCGCGCCGCCGAGGAGGCGAACGCCGGGCGGACGACGAGCGCGGGCGAGGGCGTCACGCGCGAGGCCGCAGAGCGCGCCGACCGCAAGGCGGGTCTCCGCACCGGACTGCGGACGCTGCGGCGCAACCCGCGGGCGCGGCGCGCGGTCGTCGTCTCGACGACCGTGCACGCCGTGATGATCGCCCTGATGAACATGGCCGCCCTGCACATGCACCACGGCGGCGTCTCCGTGGGACTCATCGGCATCGTCATCAGCTTCCACGTCGCCGGCATGTACCTCCCGAGCCCCCTGGTCGGCTTCCTCGTCGACAAGTACGGGTCGTACCGGCTCTTCGTCACCGGCCTCGCCCTCCAGTTCGCCGCCGCCGGCGTGCTCTTCGCCTCGCCCCCGGACTCCGAAGCCGGCGTCGGGGCCGGGCTGCTGCTCCTGGGCGTCGGCTGGGCGGCCGGATTCGTCGCCGGGTCCGCCGCGCTCAGCGAGGCGCTCCCCATCTCCGAACGGGTCCCGGCGCAGGGCGCCTGCGACCTGATCATCCAGGCGGCCTCCGCGATCGGCGCCCTCGCCGCGGGCCTCGTCGTCGCCCAGCTGACGTACGCCGGGCTCACGGTGCTCGGCGGGACCGCTGTCCTCGCGGTGCTGCTGCGGATCGTCTGGACCGGCCCGCGCGGCAGGCGGGCATGAGCGCCACCGGCCCGGCGGTCTCGGGCACCACGCGCCTGTTCGCGGTCGTGGGCGACCCGGTGGCCCAGGTGCAGGCCCCGGCGATGCTCAACCCCCTGTTCGCCCGGCTCGGCGCGGACGCCGTCCTCGTCCCCGTCCACGTGAGCCCCCAGGACCTCGCCGACGTCGTACGGGGGCTGGGGCGCGTCAGGAACTTCGACGGACTGCTGATCACCGTCCCGCACAAGGCCGCCTGCCTCGCGTTCGCCGACGACGTCAGCCCGGCCGCCGCGCTCAGCGGCTCCACCAACGCGATGCGCCGCACACCCGAGGGCCGCTGGCAGGCGGAGAACTTCGACGGAGCGGGCTTCGTCCGCGGACTGCGCGCGGCCGGACACGAGCCGCGCGGCAGAAGGGTGTCGCTGGCCGGAGCGGGCGGGGCCGGCTGCGCCATCGCCGTCGCCCTGCTCGGCGCCGGCGCGCACGTCACGGTGTGGGACAGGGAGCGGGACCGGGTCGAGCGGCTCGTGCAGCGGCTCGCCGGGTACGGGGACGGCCGGATCGCCGGGGCGACGGCCCCGGTCGCCGCCGACATCGCGGTCAACGCCACGCCCATGGGACTGCGCCCCGGCGACCCGCTCCCCTTCGACCCGGCGACGCTCGCGACGGGCACCGTCGTGGCCGACATCGTCATGAAGCCGCGCCGCACCGCGCTGCTCGCGGCGGCCGAGGCACGCGGCCTCGCGGTCCACTACGGGGCCCCGATGCTCGCCGAACAGCTGCGCCTGTACCGGGAGTTCTTCCACCTCGACGCGCACACCAGCCGGCCGCCGGAGGCAGTGGAGCGCTGATTACCGCAGGATGGCCGACGCCGTGGCGCTCGTCCCTAATCTCCTCGGCATGCCAGCACTCATCGAGAACACCACCCGCCCCGGCGCGGAGTCCGGGGGCCTGCCGCCCGCCCTGGCCGCCGGGGTCGCCGACGCGCTCGCGCGACCCGCGGCGCAGCAGCCCGAGTACCCGGACCCCGCCGGCGTGGCCGACGTACGCGCCACTCTGGAGCGCCTGCCGTCGCTCGTCCTGCCCGGAGAGGTCGACCGGCTGCACCGGCGCCTCGCGGAGGTCGCCCACGGGCAGGCCTTCCTGCTGCACGGCGGTGACTGCGCCGAGACGTTCGCGGGCAACACCGAGGAGCACGTCCACGCGAACGTGCGCACCCTGCTCCAGATGGCGGTCGTCCTCACGTACGGAGCGAGCCTGCCGGTCGTCAAGGTGGGGCGCATCGCCGGCCAGTACGCCAAGCCCCGGTCGAAGCCCACCGACGACCTCACCCTGCCCGTCTACCGCGGCGACATCGTCAACTCCGCGACGCCGACCCCCGCCGCCCGCGTCGCCGACCCCGCCCGCATGCTCCAGGCGTACGCCCACTCCAGCGCGAGCCTCAACCACGTCCGCGCCATGGTCGAGTCCGGGGTGGCCGACCTCCAGCGCGTCCAGGGCTGGAACCAGGACTTCGTCCGCGACTCCCCGGCCGGCGAGCGGTTCGCGGCCCTGGCCGCCGAGATCGACAGCGGCCTGCGCTTCATGTCCGCCTGCCGGGCCGACCACAGCGCCCTGCACACCACCGAGATCTACGCGAGCCACGAGGCACTGCTGCTGGACTACGAGCGCGGGCTGCTGAGGACCGGCGGCGGCGGACCGGGCGGCCCCGAGCGGCTGTACGGGCTCTCGGGGCACTTCCTGTGGATCGGTGAGCGCACCCGCGGACTCGACGACGCCCATGTGGCCCTCGCCTCGATGCTGGCCAACCCGATCGGCGTCAAGATCGGCCCGGGTACGACGCCCGAGCAGGCCGTCGAGTACGTGGAGCGGCTCGACCCGGACGGGACGCCCGGCCGGCTCACCTTCATCAGCCGGATGGGCTGCGGCCGCGTGCGCGAGGTGCTGCCGGCCATCGTGGAGAAGGTGACGGCCACCGGTCACCGGGTCGTCTGGCAGTGCGACCCGATGCACGGCAACACCAAGGAGACCGCGAGCGGTTACAAGTCGCGGCACTTCGACGACATCCTCGACGAGGTCAAGGGCTTCTTCCAGGTCCACCGCGAGCTGGGCACCCACCCGGGCGGCCTGCACATCGAGCTCACCGGCGACCACGTCACCGAGTGCCTCGGCGGTGCGCGGGGCCTCGACGACGCCGGACTCGTGGCCCGGTACGAGACGAACTGCGATCCGCGCCTCAACTCCGAGCAGTCCGTGGAACTGGCGTTCACGGTTGCCGAGTTGATGCGCGGATGACGTCCTCGTCCGCGGCGGGACGTCGTGCGTCCGGCGGGCACGGCG
>NZ_JBSGYQ010000127.1:0-7817 GCF_053610585.1 Streptomyces sp. NPDC054887
GTGCTGTACGTGCCTCAGTGGCCGGCGCCGTGCTCCGCGGCGTCGTCGGGGGACTCGGCGCCCTCCGGCGCGTTCGCCGACGCGCCGGCCGCCGGGGCGCCCGCCTCGCCGGTGGCCGAGCCCGTCGGCGTACCCGACGGGTCGGCGCTCGCCGAGCCGGACGGCGACTGTGCCGGCGGCTTCGGGAGCTGGGTCGGGCCGACGCCCTTGAAGTACTGGGTGGCCGGGACGACGAACGCCCGCAGGTCCACGGAGCCGGTCTCGCTCAGCTCGAACCGCACGGGCTGCGCGTCGCCGTCCTTCGCCGCCTCGCGGCCGTCCTCGATCACGGCGGAGGCGTTGCCCGCGCCGCCGAGCTGGAGCGAGCCGCCGGCGGGCACGGTCAGCGGGCCCGAGCCCTTGGCCGGCTTGAGCTTCACCTTGGCGTCGCTGCCGGGCAGCGTGATGGCTTCGAGCGTCTCCGCCTTGCTGCCGTTGTTGAAGACCATGCCGGTGACGACCGCCGGGCCCTCGGCGTCGATCTCGGGCTGGGTGACGATCGCCGCGTTCTGGATCTTGATGTCGTCGACGCTGGCAGCGGCGTTGTCCGGCCTGACCCCCAGCGTCTGCGCGTCGTTGCCCGCCCCGCAGGCGGCAAGCGACGCGATCGAGAACACGATGGCGGTGGCGGCGAGGGCACCGCGTCGAAGGCTGCGGCTCACGGCGGAGGCATCTCCTGTTAGACGGGTTCGAGCGGCGTACAGCCGCCCCGAGGGGTGTGTCGGCGCGCTTAGGTTACCGAGCCGTCGTCCACCCCTCGTACCCGACCCGCCCCACCCCGCCGGGCCATACCGGCCGCGGGAGACACGGTGGCCTGTTTCGTACGCCCTTCACATATCCGCGGGAGGGCCGCCGGGCGTCCGGGCCGGGGATTATCCGTAAGGAATGCGCGACACTCCGGGAATTGATCATCGCGGTACGTGATCAATTCCTGATTCCGGCGAACGAGTGACCGATCGCCGAACGGAGTACGCCGACTGCGCCGCTCCGAACCCGGCAAAACGGGACGTTCGGCGTCTTCGGAGGGGTCCGTGATGGGTGTAACGTACGCGTTTCTCTGCGCCCGTACAGCCGCTCCGACCTGCGAATACCCGCTTCCGGAAGCCCCGCGCAGCACGTTCCTGTCGCTGTTGTCAAGCCCCGAGATATGCCCTGACCTGCGGAAACGCCATTCAGAAGAAGCAGTTTCCGTGTTACTCTGGATAGCCACGGAAGGGGTACCTGTCACATGACGTTCAAGGTTGGCGACACCGTGGTCTATCCCCATCACGGGGCCGCGCTGATCGAGGCTATCGAAACTCGCCAGATCAAAGGCGTGGACAAGACCTACTTGGTGCTCAAGGTCGCCCAGGGTGACTTGACTGTTCGTGTGCCTGCGGACAATGCGGAGTTCGTCGGTGTACGCGATGTAGTCGGTCAGGAAGGGCTCGACCGGGTCTTCGAGGTGCTGCGCGCACCGTATGCCGAAGAGCCGACGAACTGGTCCCGGCGCTACAAGGCAAATCTCGAGAAGCTCGCCTCCGGTGATGTCATCAAGGTCGCCGAGGTAGTGCGCGACCTGTGGCGCCGTGAGCGTGAGCGCGGTCTCTCCGCAGGTGAGAAGCGCATGCTCGCGAAGGCGCGTCAGATCCTGGTGAGCGAGCTCGCGCTCGCGGAGAACACCAATGAAGACAAGGCCGAGGCTCTGCTCGACGAGGTCCTCGCGTCCTGACTCCGGGTTCCAGGGGCTCCTTCCCTGATGCCCAGTAATGATGCCGCGGTGCCCGCCGACAAGGTTCCAGCCCTTGTTGCCGGGCGCTGCGGCATGTTGCGTTCACTCCGCCCGCGCTACCCGCTCGCGTGCTCCCGCGCGGCCCTGCGTCCCCTTTTGCTCCGGCGCCCCGGTGTGCCGGGCCCGGGCGGTCGGCTCGACCGGTCGTCACGGAAGGGGCCGGTCAAGGCGTCGCGCCCAGCACGCTGTGGCCATACCCACCGAGGCCGCGGACACAAACCTGGCGGAGCCAAACCCGTTCCCGAAGCTTGTCGGCCCCGGAGCTACCGATGACAGACGAATCGCGCCCCACACCCACGCCGCGCACCGCCGCCGTGATCCCCGCGGCCGGCCGCGGGGTGCGGCTGGGACCCGGCGCGCCCAAGGCGCTCCGCGCGCTGAGCGGCACCCCCATGCTGATCCACGCGGTACGGGCCATGGCCAACTCCAGGGCCGTCTCCCTCGTCGTCGTGGTGGCGCCCAGGGACGGCGCCGCCGAGGTGAAGAACCTCCTCGGCGAGCACGCGCTGCCCGAGCGCACCGACTTCCTCGTCGTACCGGGCGGTGAGACCCGCCAGGAGTCGGTGCGGCTCGGACTCGAAGCGCTGCCCGCCGACGTCACCACGGTCCTGGTGCACGACGCGGCCCGCCCCCTCGTCCCCGTCGACACCGTCGACGCGGTCGTCGAGGCCGTACGGGACGGAGCGCCCGCGGTGGTCCCCGCGCTGCCGCTGGCGGACACCGTCAAGGAGGTCGAACCCGGCGAGAAGGGCGAGCTCGAGCCCGTCGTCGCCACGCCCGCGCGGTCCCGGCTGCGCGCCGTGCAGACCCCGCAGGGCTTCGACCGCGCCACGCTCGTGCGCGCCCACGAGACGATCGCGGCGGGCGGGGAGGGCGCGACCGACTGCGCCGGCATGGTCGAGCAGCTCGGCGTGCGGGTCGTCGTCGTCCCCGGCCACGAAGAGGCGTTCAAGGTGACCCGGCCGCTGGACCTCGTCCTGGCCGAGGCGGTACTCGCCCGCAGGAGGGCCAACGATGGCTTCTGAGCTTTCCCCCGAGGTCCCCGTCCCGCCGCTGCCGCAGGTCGGCGTCGGCACGGACATCCACGCCTTCGAAGAGGGCCGCGAGCTGTGGTGCGGCGGCCTGCTCTGGGAGGGCGAGGGCCCCGGCCTGGCCGGCCACTCGGACGCCGACGTGGTCGCGCACGCCGCCTGCAACGCGCTGTTCTCCGCCGCCGGCCTCGGCGACCTCGGCGCGCACTTCGGCACCGGACGCCCCGAGTGGTCCGGCGCGTCCGGCATCACGCTGCTGACCGAGGCGGCGCGGATCGTACGGTCCGAGGGGTTCGGCATCGGGAACGTCGCCGTCCAGGTGGTCGGCGTACGGCCCAAGATCGGCAAACGGCGCGAGGAAGCGCAGAAGGTGCTCTCCGCGGCGGTCGGCGCCCCGGTCTCGCTGTCGGCCGCGACGTCCGACGGCCTGGGCTTCACCGGCCGCGGCGAGGGCCTCGCGGCGATCGCGACGGCGCTGGTGGTCCGCACGACGGCGTGAGCGGTCGCGCCCCCGGCCGCTCCGTCTCCCCGCCCGGCGGGGACCGGGGCGGCCCCCGGTAGGGGCGGCTGATCCGCGCCGCGCCGCCCCCCGTACCGCAAAGGGTCGCTGGGCACTGCCGTCCGCCCACTACCCTGGTGTGGTGACTATTCGGCTGTACGACACCAGCGCCCGGCAGACTCGCGACTTCTCCCCGCTCACGCCGGGCTGCGTCTCGATCTACCTGTGTGGCGCTACCGTGCAGGCCGCCCCGCACATCGGGCACATCAGGTCCGGCCTGAACTTCGACATCATGCGCCGCTGGTTCACCTACCGGGGCTACGAGGTGACGTTCATCCGCAACGTCACCGACATCGACGACAAGATCATCAACAAGTCGGCGGAGCAGGGCCGCCCCTGGTGGTCCATCGGGTACGAGAACGAGCGGGCCTTCAACGACGGCTACGCCGCCCTCGGCTGCCTCCCGCCCACCTACGAGCCCCGTGCCACCGGCCACGTCACCGAGATGGTCGAGATGATGCGCGGCCTCATCGAGCGCGGGCACGCGTACGAGGCCGACGGGAACGTCTACTTCGACGTGCGCTCCCACCCCGGCTACCTGGAGCTCTCCAACCAGGAGCTCGACAACCTCCTCCAGCCGTCCGGCGAGGGCGAGACCGGCAAGCGCGACCCGCGCGACTTCGCCATGTGGAAGGCCGCGAAGCCCGGTGAGCCGAGCTGGGAGACGCCGTGGGGACGCGGGCGCCCCGGCTGGCACCTGGAGTGCTCCGCGATGGCCCACAAGTACCTGGGCTCCGCCTTCGACATCCACGGCGGCGGCATCGACCTGATCTTCCCGCACCACGAGAACGAGATCGCCCAGGCCAAGGCGTTCGGCGACGACTTCGCCGCGTACTGGGTGCACAACCACTGGGTCACCATGGCCGGCGAGAAGATGTCGAAATCGCTGGGCAACTCGGTGCTCGTCAGCGAGATGGTCAAGGCGTGGCGCCCCATCGTGCTGCGCTACTACCTCGGTACGCCGCACTACCGCTCCACCATCGAGTACAGCGAGGACGCCCTGCGCGAGGCGGAGTCCGCGTTCGCGCGCATCGAGGGCTTCGTCCAGCGCGTCGTGGAGAAGGCGGGCGGCGTCGTCGAGCCCGCCGCCGAGGTCCCGCCCGCGTTCGCCGAGGCCATGGACGACGACCTCGGCGTCCCGCAGGCCCTCGCGATCGTCCACACCACCGTCCGCCAGGGCAACTCCGCGCTGGCCGCCGACGACAAGGACGAGGCCGTGGCCCGGCTGGCCGAGGTGCGGGCGATGCTCGGCGTCCTCGGCCTCGACCCGCTCTCGGAGCAGTGGTCGGGCGGCGGCACGGAGCGCGGCGAGGACCTGCACGGGGTCGTCGACACGCTCGTACGCCTCGTACTCGACCAGCGGCAGTCGGCCCGCGACCGCAAGGACTGGGCCGCCGCCGACGCGATCCGCGACCAGCTCCAGCAGTCCGGCCTCGTCATCGAGGACAGCCCGTCGGGCCCGCGATGGACCCTCGGCTCACGCTGACCGGAACGCGCGACGTGCCGCCCGGCGTCCCGGGCGGCACACTTTCCCCTATACGTACGCACGTCTGAAGCAACGGAACAGGTAACAGGTCATGGCCGGGAACAGCCAGCGCAGGAACCGCCGCACGTCCAACAAGAAGGGCGCTACGGTCGGCAGCGGTGGCCAGCGGCGCAAGGGCCTCGAAGGCCGGGGCCCGACGCCGCCCGCCGAGGCCCGCAAGAAGCACAAGAAGAACCGCATCGCCACGGCCAAGGCCAAGCAGGCCGCCGTCCGCCGCCCGGCTCCGCGCCGCGGCGGCGTCAAGGGCACGTCCGAGATGGTCGTCGGCCGCAACCCGGTCTTCGAGGCGCTGCGCGACGGCGTCCCCGCCACCACGCTGTACGTGCAGCAGTTCATCGACAACGACGAGCGGGTCCGCGAGGCCCTCCAGCTCGCGGCCGCGCGCGGCAACATCAACCTGATGGAGGCCCCGCGCCCGGAGCTCGACCGGATGACGAACGGCCTGAACCACCAGGGCCTCGTCCTCCAGGTCCCGCCGTACGAGTACGCGCACCCCGAGGACCTGACGGCGGCGGCGTACGACAAGCACGAGGACCCGCTGATCGTCGCCCTCGACGGCGTGACCGACCCGCGCAACCTCGGCGCCATCGTCCGCTCCGTCTCCGCGTTCGGCGGCCACGGCGTGGTCGTGCCGGAGCGCCGCGCCGCGGGCATGACGGCCGGTGCGTGGAAGTCCTCCGCCGGTACGGCGGCCCGTACGCCGGTCTCCCGCGTCACCAACCTCACCCGCGCCCTGGAGGGCTACCAGAAGGCCGGGATCACGGTCGTCGGCCTCGCGGCGGACGGCGAGCACACGGTGCAGGACCTGGAGCAGCTCGGCGGCCCGGTCGTCATCGTCATCGGCAGCGAGGGCAAGGGCCTCGGCCGCCTCGTCGGCGAGACCTGCGACTACCTCGTCCGCATCCCGATGCCGGGCGGCGCCGAGTCGCTGAACGCCGGTGTGGCGGCGGGCATCGTGCTCTGGGAGGCGGCGCAGCGCCGCCGCTGACGCGCGGGCCGGGCCGGCGCGGCGGTGCGCCGGCCCGAGCCGGAAACCTGGTCGGTTATGTCCCGGTAAGGGTGTCTTGACGGGTCTCGGACAGATCGAGTGCGTCAAGGCAGTGTCCTAACGACACGTCACTCGGTTAGATGAGTGTGGACACCAGAACACCCGGGTTCGACGATCAGCCCGCCCTGAGCATGGTCAAGGTGCCCTGCGATCCAGCGCAGGTCATCGTCAACCACGCCAGCTTCCGCGTGCAGCTCGCCCCGGCCCACAGCCGGCGGCCCGTACCGCCGTACGCGGGGGCGGGCGGTGTGAGCAGCGGGCTGGGGGACACGGCGCGCATTCCGGCGATGGCCGGTGCGACCGCGACCCGACGGCGGACGCCCGTCGTCTGGAGCGGGAAGTCCGAGCCGGGCGACCCCGGCGCGACGGGCCTCCTCCAGGCCGTACGGAACTCCTCGTCCGGCGAGCGCCTCGACAGCGGCGCCACGCAGGTCATCCCCCGGCTCTCCGTGGGCGAGAGCACAGAGGACACGGCGGCGATCCCCACCGTCATCGGTCCGCGCGGCTCCGAGCCGCCCATGACGCAGATGCTGCCCCGAATGAAGCAGGCCGTCGGCGCGTACGACGTGCCCGACCGGACCGCCGAGGACCCCCGCGCCGACCGGGAGTTCGACGACGACGACTACGACGACGAGTACGAGATCGGCGACCAGCGCGGCCGGCGCAACGCCGACGCGGTCCGCCACGCCTACTACCCCGGTCGGCGGATGAACCTCGGCGTGGTGCTCCTGCCGCTCCGCGTGTTCCTCGGCCTCATCTCCATCTACGCCGGCATGGGCAAGCTGTGCGACCCCGTCTACTTCGACGGCGGCGAACGCGGCTCGATGGTCAAGTGGCTGACCTCGCTGCACCCGTGGGCCCTCGCCGAGCCGCTGCGGGACTTCGCGCTCAGCCACCCCGTGGGCGCCGGCCTGACCGTGGCGTTCCTCCAGGTCGTCGTCGGCGTGCTGACGGTCCTCGGACTGTGGCAGCGCGTCGCCGCCTGCTTCGGGACGCTGCTCTCCGCCGCGCTGATCATGACGGTGAGCTGGAAGACCGTTCCGGCGTACGACGCGCCCGACATCATCTACCTCGCCGCCTGGTCGCCGCTGATCATCGCGGGCGCGCCCGTCTACTCCATCGACGGCCGTCTCGCCGGCGAGGCGTGGCGCAAGCTCGGGCCGCGCTCGGAGCTGTGGGAACTGCGCCGGCGCGTACTGCGGCGCGGCGCCGTCATCGCGTCCCTGGTCGTCGGAGTGACGCTGCTCATCGGCTCGATGCTGGGCGGCGCCGTGCGTTCCTCGGACATGGTCACCGTGCCCGGCCCGAACGACGACCCGACCAACCACCTCCCCGGGGCTCCGCTGCCCCAGGAGACCGGCAGCAGCACCGGCCGGGCCTCGCAGGGACCGACGGGCCGCACCCCGGCTCCCTCCGCGAGCAGCTCCGCCGGCCCCTCGGCGAGGGCCACCACCCCCGGCACGGTCCGCGAGACGGCCACCGTCGGTACGGACGCCCAGCGGCCCAGCCAGACGCAGGGCACCACGGCCGGCCAGGCCCCGTCCCAGCAGCAGCCGCCGCCTCCGCAGGCGCCCACGACCAGCGCCGGGCCGACGTCCAGCGGCGGCGCGGGCAGCGGCGGCACCACCGGCGGCTCCGGCACCACCGGCGGCGGCACGACGGGCGGCACCACCGGCGGCACCACGGGCGGCAGCGCCACGGGCGGCAGCGGTGGCAGCAGCGGCAGCGGTGGCAGCGGCGGAAAGGTCATCGGCGGCCTGCTCGGCTAGGCGACCGACGGACCGACCGGTCACGGCGAAGGGCCCGGCGCACATCCCGTGCGC
>NZ_JBSGYQ010000128.1:0-7415 GCF_053610585.1 Streptomyces sp. NPDC054887
CCCCAGGCTAAACCTGGGGGACGCGGCGTTCATTCCAGGCCCCTGAGGAGCCGGAACCGGTCAGCTTTCGGGGCGCTCCTCCGGGACCGCCTCGGTGGCCGGGGTGTCCACAGGGCCTGCCGTCACCGCGGGAGTCGCACCGTTGGCAGTGGCGCCATTGGTGAGGGAGAGCTCCTTCGGGGAGAGCACCGGCGGCCGGGTGGACGGCATACGGCGGGAAGAACCGGTCCACGCGGGGCGGGCCGGACGCTTCACGATCGGGCTGAAGATCTCGGCGATCTCCTCCTTGTTCAGCGTCTCCTTCTCCAGGAGGGCCAGAACCAGGTTGTCGAGAACGTCGCGGTTCTCGACGAGGATCTCCCACGCCTCGTTGTGCGCGGTCTCGATGAGCTTCTTGACCTCTTCGTCCACCAGCGCGGCGACCTCTTCCGAGTAGTCGCGCTGGTGACCCATGTCACGGCCGAGGAACGGCTCGGAGCCGTCCTGGCCGAACTTGATCGCGCCGAGGCGCTCCGTCATGCCGTACTGCGTGACCATCGCGCGGGCCGTCGCGGTGGCCTTCTCGATGTCGTTCGAGGCGCCCGTGGTGGGGTCGTGGAACACCAGTTCCTCGGCCGCACGGCCGCCCATCATGTAGGCGAGCTGGTCCAGCATCTCGTTGCGCGTGGTCGAGTACTTGTCCTCGTCCGGGAGCACCATCGTGTAACCGAGGGCGCGCCCGCGGGACAGGATGGTGACCTTGTGCACCGGGTCGCTGTTCGGAGAAGCCGCCGCGACCAGGGCGTGTCCGCCCTCGTGGTACGCGGTGATCTTCTTCTCCTTCTCGCTCATGATCCGGGTCCGCTTCTGCGGTCCGGCCACGACGCGGTCGATCGCCTCGTCCAGGGAGTGGTTGTCCACCAGCTTCTTGTCCGTACGGGCGGTCAGCAGCGCGGCCTCGTTCAGCACGTTCGCCAGGTCGGCGCCGGTGAAGCCGGGGGTACGGCGGGCGACGGCCCGCAGGTCGACCTCCGGCGTGACCGGCTTGCCCTTGGCGTGCACCTTGAGGATCTCGAGTCGGCCCAGCAGGTCCGGACGGTCGACCGCGATCTGCCGGTCGAAGCGGCCCGGGCGCAGCAGCGCCGGGTCGAGGATGTCCGGCCGGTTGGTGGCGGCGATCAGGATGACGCCGCCCTTCACGTCGAAGCCGTCCATCTCGACGAGCAGCTGGTTCAGCGTCTGCTCGCGCTCGTCGTGACCGCCGCCCATGCCGGCGCCGCGGTGGCGGCCGACGGCGTCGATCTCGTCGACGAAGACGATCGCCGGAGCGTTCGCCTTGGCCTGCTCGAAGAGGTCGCGCACCCGGGAGGCGCCGACGCCGACGAACATCTCGACGAAGTCGGAACCCGAGATCGAGTAGAACGGGACACCCGCCTCACCGGCGACGGCGCGCGCGAGCAGCGTCTTGCCGGTGCCGGGCGGGCCGTACAGCAGCACACCCTTGGGGATCTTGGCGCCGACGGCCTGGAACTTCGCCGGCTCCTGGAGGAACTCCTTGATCTCGTGGAGCTCCTCGACCGCCTCGTCGGCGCCCGCCACATCGGCGAACGTCGTCTTGGGGGTGTCCTTGGTGATGAGCTTGGCCTTCGACTTCCCGAACTGCATGACCCGGGAGCCGCCACCCTGCATCTGATTCATCAGGAACAGGAAGACGACCACGATCAGGACGAAGGGGAGCAGGGAAAGCAGGATCCCGACGAACGGATTCTGCTTGGAGGGGGAGACCGTGTAGCCCTTGTCGATGTCCCCGCTGTCGAACTTCGACTGCAGCTTGTTGGCGAGCGCGACGCCCTGGTCGCCGATGTAGCTCGCCTGGATCTTGCTGCTGTCCTTGACCTTCTGGCCGTCCTTCAGCTCGACCTTGATGACCTGTTCGTCACCGGTCGTCAGCTTGGCCTGCTTGACCTGGTTCTTGTCGATCGCCTGGACGACCTCGGCAGTGTCCACCGTCTTGTAGCCGCCGGACGAGCCGACAACCTGCATCAACACGACCACGGCGAGGACGGCCAGCACGATCCACATGACCGGCCCACGGAAGTATCGCTTCACGTCCATCCATACGGGGCGGTAGTCGCCCCGTCCCTCCTGCCCGTAGGTAAATGCTGCTGTTTAAAAAGACTGTTCTTCGGACGGTACCCCAGCATTGTCACCCGCGACTGCCGGGGACGGCCGAGAACCTGCCTTCCCCTGCTCCAACGGCGGGGCGGGGGTGGAGGTTCCCGTCTCAGCCGCCGTAGACGTGCGGGGCCAGTGTGCCGACGAAAGGCAGGTTCCGGTACTTCTCGGCGTAGTCGAGGCCATAGCCCACGACGAACTCGTTCGGAATGTCGAAGCCGACCCACTTCACGTCGAGCTGGACCTTCGCCGCCTCGGGCTTGCGCAGCAGCGTGCAGACGTTCAGGGACGCCGGCTCACGCGATCCGAGGTTCGACAGCAGCCACGAGAGCGTCAGACCCGAGTCGATGATGTCCTCGACGATCAGGACGTGCTTGCCCTTGATGTCGGTGTCGAGGTCCTTGAGAATGCGGACCACGCCGGAGGACTGGGTGCCCGCGCCGTACGACGAGACGGCCATCCAGTCCATCGTGACGGGGGTGGAGAGCGCGCGTGCCAGGTCCGCCATCACCATGACGGCGCCCTTGAGGACGCCCACGATGAGCAGGTCCTTGCCCGCGTACTCCGCATCGATCTTCGCGGCCAGCTCGGCCAGCTTCGCGTCGATTTCTTCCTTGGTGATGAGCACCGACTTGAGGTCGGTGCCCATGTCCTTCTCGTCCACCGGGGTCACTTTCGTAGTGCTTCAGCGCATCAGCCCTGCCGGATGACCAGTCTGCCACCCTGCCGCTGCGCCTCGACCCGGCCGGGGAGGTTGATGACTCCCTGTCCGCGCCAGCCGGTGATCAGCCGGTCGACCTCTTCGACGTGCCGTGCGAAGAGCGATCCGGGGGGCGAGCCCGCGGAGATGGCCGCCCGGCGCAGAACACGGCGCCGTACCGCCGGGGGCAGGGCGTAGAGCTTCACGCACTCCAGCTGGCCGGAGGCGTCCCGTACGGACGCGTCCGCCTCGGCGGCCCAGTCGTCCAGGGCGTCGGCGTCGTCGCGGGAGAGCTGCGCGGTCCGGGCGAGGGCCTCGACGACTCCCTTGCCCAGCGCCTTCTCCAGGGCGGGCAGGCCGTCGTGGCGCAGTCGGGACCGGGTGTAGGCCGGGTCGGTGTTGTGCGGGTCGTCCCAGACGGGCAGCGACTGCACCATGCACGCCTTGCGGGCGGTCTGCCGGTTGATCTGGAGGAAGGGCCTGCGGTAGCGGCCCGCGCCGGTCACGGCGGCCATGCCGGACAGCGAGCGGATGCCGGAGCCGCGGGCGAGGCCGAGCAGGACCGTCTCCGCCTGGTCGTCGCGCGTGTGGCCGAGCAGGACGGCGGCGGCGCCGTGGCGCTCCGCGGCGGCGTCCAGGGCGGCGTAGCGGGCGTCGCGGGCGGCCGCTTCGGGGCCGCCTTCGCGGCCGACGGTCACGGCGACGGCCTCCACGGGGTCGAGGCGCAGTGCGGTGAGGCGGGCGACGACCTCGGCGGCCCGCAGGTCGGAGCCGGCCTGGAGGCCGTGGTCGACGGTGACGCCGCCGGCCCGGACGCCGAGCTTGGGCGCCTCGAAGGCGAGGGCGGAGGCGAGCGCCATGGAGTCGGCGCCGCCCGAGCAGGCGACCAGCACGAGCGGCGCGGGCGGCTCGTGCGGGGCCGCGCCCGGCGCGGTGCCCGCCATGGTGTGCGGGGTGATGTCGTTCAGTACGTCGTGGAGTACGCGGCGGACCGCCAGGCGTATCGCTGCGACCGCAGGATGGGGACCCATGTCCGGTGCCCTTCGGTGAAGTTGGGGGTGCCTCGGGAGGAGAAGCCAGTCACTCAGAGTGCGTCGATGGTGACAGAGACGGGCCATTCCCCGAGCATTGCACGCCTACCCAGCGCTCACGGTCCCTCGGATGGGTGATTGGTGGGGCGTACTCCTGCCGTCGGCCGCTCCGGGCCTACGGCTCTGCCCTACGGTGCACCCGCGCGACCCAGTCCTCCGGTTTGGCGATCTCCGTCTTGGTGGGGAGCGTGTTCGGGGAGGTCCAGACCCGGTTGAAGCCGTCCATTCCGACCTCCTGCACCACGGCCCGCACGAACCGCTCACCGTCACGGTACTGCCGGAGTTTGGCGTCCAGGCCGAGCAGCTTGCGCAAGGCCAGGTCCAGGCGCCCGGCGCCGCGGGCCCTGCGCTGCTGGAACTTCTCGCGGATCTCGGCGACGGAGGGCACCACGTCGGGTCCGACGCCGTCCATCACGAAGTCGGCGTGCCCTTCGAGCAGCGACATGACGGCGGTCAGACGGCCAAGGATCTCGCGCTGCGCGGGGGTCTGGACGATCTCGACGAGGCTGCGGCCGCCCTCCTCGCCCGCCTCGCCCTCGGGGCGGCCGCCGGCCAGCGACTGGGCCGCCTCGCGCAGGCGCTCCAGGACGGTCATCGGGTCGACCTCGGTCTCGGCGAGGAACGACTGGATCTCGCCCTCCAAGTGGTCGCGCAGCCAGGGCACGGCCGTGAACTGGGTGCGGTGCGTCTCCTCGTGCAGGCACACCCAGAGCCGGAAGTCGTGCGGGTTGGCATCGAGCTCCCGCTCGACGTGGACGATGTTCGGGGCGACGAGCAGGAGACGGCCGCCGCCGGCGCCGGAGGGGAGTTCGCGGGAGGGCGGGGCGAACGTCTCGTACTGCCCGAGGACGCGGGAGGCGAGGAACGACAGGAGCATGCCGACCTCGACGCCGGTGACCTTGCCGCCGACCGTGCCGAGCACGGCGCCGCCGGGGCCCGAGCCCCTGCGTTCCTGCATCTTGTCGAGGAGCGGGCGCAGGACCTCGCGGAATCCGGCGACGTTCGCCCTGATCCAGCCGGCCCGGTCGACGACGAGGACCGGGGTGTCCTGTGGCTCGTGCCCTTCGGGCATCATCCGCGTGAAGCCGCGGACGTGCTCCTCCGACGCCTTGGCGTGCCGGCGCAGCTCTGCGACGACGGCGCGCGCCTCCTCCCGGCTCACGTCCGGACCCGGCCTCACCAGTCGGGTCGCGGTCGCCACCGCGAGGTTCCAGTCGACCATCTCCGCACCACCGATGCTCGTCATGCGTCAACCGTACGTTGTCGACCCGGCCCGCGGTGAGGTCTTGTCCGCCACCCGTACCCCTGATCTTCCTCGGGGTTCAGCTGCGGCCCGGTCGTCCGCCGGACGGTTCGCAGCCGCAGTTGGCGATCGCGGAGGCCAGCCGGTCGAGGGCCGACTGGGCGGCGGCGGGGGCCTGGGCGCCCGCCGTGAGGAAGGCGAAGGAGAGCAGCCGGCCGTCCGCGTCGACGACGGTCCCGGCCAGGGTGTTCACCTCGCGCAGGGTGCCGGTCTTGGCGCGGACCATGCCCGTGCCGGGCGAGTTGTCGGCGTACCGGCTCTTCAGGGTGCCGCTGAAACCGGCCACCGGGAGGCCGGTCAGGACGGGACGCAGCTCGGGGTGGGCCGGGTCGGCGGCGCGGGCGAGGAGGCCGGACAGCAGGGCGGCGGACATGCGGTCGTCGCGGTCGAGGCCGCTGCCGTCCTCGAAGCGGGCGCCGGTCACCGGCAGGCCGAGCTTCTTCAGCCGGGCCGCGACCGCCCTGCCCGCGCCCTCGAAGTCCGCCGGTTCGCCGGAGGCGAGCGCCGTCTGGCGGGCGAGTGCCTCGGCGAGGTCGTTGTCGCTGTGGGTGAGGGTGCGCTCGACGAGGGCGGACAGCGGGGCGGAGAGGACCTTGGCGAGCGGTTCGGCCTGGGCGGGGCCCTTGCCGGGCGCGGGGTCGCCCTTGCCCCCGATCCCGCGTTCGCGCAGCATGCCGGCGAAGGCGCGGGCGGCGTCGCCCGCCGGGTCCGCGCTGCGGGGAGCGGGGCCACTGCGGGAGCCGTCGAGACGGCCCTCCTCGATCATCAGCGGGGTTACGGGGCTGATGTTCTCGTTGGGGCTGATGGGGTGATGCGCGGGACCCGAGTACAGCGTGTCGTCGTACCGCAGCTCCGCCTTGTCCACGCCGCGGTCCCGCAGCGCCCGCGCGGTGTCGTCGGCCAGGGTGGCGAGGGCGTCCCGGTCCAGCGTCGGGTCCCCGCCGCCGACGAGGACGATCGTCCCGCCGTCGGGGGACGCCGAGACGGTGGTCGGGATGCGGTGGTCGGGGCCGAGGGCGGCGAGTGCGGCGGCCGCGGTCGCGATCTTGATCGTGGAGGCCGGAACCATCCCGTCCGCGTCCCCCTTCCCGTACACCTGCCTGCCGGTGGCGGTGTCGATCACGGACGCGGTGCGCGCCGTACCGAGCGCGGGGTCGCGCAGCAGCGGGTCGAGGGTGTCGGCCAGGCCGCTCCCGGCGGGCGGCGGTACGGGTTCGCCGAGCGCGGCCAGCACGCCGGGCGCGCTCGGGGCGGGCGCGGGGGCGTCGGGCGCCCCGGGCTGGTGATGTGCGCCACCCGTGGGGTCCTGGGAGGCGGCCCAGGCACGCTCGGCCTTACGCTGACCGGAGTCCCAGGGCCCCGCCGCGGCCACCGCCCCGGCGGAGAAGGCGAGACCGGCGACAGCCGCGATCGCCGCGAGCTGCCACGTTTTGCGCTCCGGCACCTCGGACCAGCCCCTTTCGCGATCACACACCTGCGTGAGGGACACTTAACCACTGCGTGTTGCCGGGAGCATGACGCCCCGGCTCGTCCGGCCTACCGAACCGGCCGACGGTCCGGGGGTCTCCCCCGGAGGGACGCAGCGCCATCCGGAGTTTGTGCTGATCATGGAGGAACCACCCGTGGAGTTCGACGTCACCATCGAGATTCCGAAGGGTTCGCGGAACAAGTACGAGGTGGACCACGAGACCGGCCGGATCCGCCTGGACCGTCGACTCTTCACTTCCACGAGCTACCCGGCGGACTACGGCTTCGTCGAGAACACCCTCGGCGAGGACGGCGACCCGCTGGACGCGCTCGTACTGCTCGACGAGCCCACCTTCCCCGGCTGTGTCATCAAGTGCCGCGCGATCGGCATGTTCCGGATGACGGACGAGGCCGGCGGCGACGACAAGCTGCTGTGCGTCCCGGCGTCGGACCCGCGGGTGGAGCACCTGCGCGACATCCACCACGTGTCGGAGTTCGACCGCCTGGAGATCCAGCACTTCTTCGAGGTCTACAAGGACCTGGAGCCCGGCAAGTCCGTAGAGGGCGCCGACTGGGTCGGCCGCACCGAGGCCGAGGCCGAGGTCGAGGCCTCGTACAAGCGCCTCCAGGCGCAGGGCGGCAGCCACTGACGAGCCTCTGGGCTTGAGATGTCACGGCGGGCGGTGCACCCCAATGGGGG
>NZ_JBSGYQ010000129.1:0-7279 GCF_053610585.1 Streptomyces sp. NPDC054887
ACCACCGGCCGGCCCCCCCTTCCGCGGGCCCCGGCCGGTGGTGCGTGGGGCCCTCAGTACGCCTCGGCGGGGCGCGGCCAGCTCGCCCGTACGCGCTTGCCCTCGGGCAGGGGCCGGACCTCGACCCGGCCCGCGAGCCGCTGCACCATGTGCCAGCCGAACCCGCCGCCGCCGCCGAAGTCCGGCTCGCGGGGCACGGGGGGCTGGTCGCTGGAGTCGTCGATCTCCACCACCAGCTCCTCCCGGCCGGCGTGGAGGGTGAGGCGCCACCAGCCCGCGGTGTGCCGCACCGCGTTGGTCACGAGCTCGCTGACGACGAGCAGCACGGCGTCGAGGTCGGCCCAGGGGCAGTGCCGGGCCACGTAGTCGGCGGCGGCCTCCCGGGCCGTCGCGGTGTCTTGCCGGGGTGAGTCCAGGACAACCATGAGCGGCTCCTCAGTCATCTGTGGCTTCACCTACCCGCCCAGCACCGTCCCATGACCCTTGGGCCCCTCCCGTCCTCACGCCGTGGGTGAACACCCGCCGCCGTCAGGGGCGGGCTCCGGCACGAAGCCCGCCTCCCGCAGGGCGGCGGCGACCGCCCCGGCCATCAGGGCGTGGCCCGCGTCGTTCGGGTGCAGCCCGTCCGCCAGATGCTCCGCGCCGAGGACGTCCAGGCCGGGGAGCAGCGCCAGCCGGTCGTCGCCGCCCGCGGCGAGGTCCCGCGTGGCCTCCTCCAGGGCGGTGCGCAGCGCGCCGAGGGTGGCGCCGAGTTCGTTGGGGGTCCGCTCCGCCTCGGGGCGCAGGACCGGGGACAGGACGAGCAGCGGGGTGTCCGGATGGCCCTGGCGCACCAGGCCGACGAAAGCGCGCGCCGTCTCGTACATCAGCGGCGCGGAGAAGGGCGTACGGGACCAGCAGTTGGTGCCGAAGGCGAGGGTCAGCAGGTCGGCGGGCAGGCCGGCGATCTGCTGGGCGACGGCGAGCTCCCCGCGGCCGGCGCCCGCGTGGCCGAGGTTGACGGCGTCCAGGCCGAGCTCCCGGCCGGCCGCCGCGGGCCAGGCGTGGGCGGGCCGGGTGGACCACCAGCCCTCGGTGATGGAGTCGCCGTGCACCAGCCAGCGCGGCTGGGCGGGGGCCGGGGCGACGGCGCCGCCGACCGGGCGCAGGCCCAGGATCTCCGGCGACCGGCTCTCCGGCGGGTACACCGTGAACCGTCCGCCCCGCTCCGGCAGCGGGATCCGTACGACGGTCTCCCGGCCCGGGTCGCCGGTGACCTCGGTGACGAGGGCGCCGTCGCACCAGAGGGCGAAGGTGTGCGCGAGGTCGCCCAGCGCGTCGGCGGACTCCGGCGGCGCCGTGCGGTAGCGGACGTCCAGGGCCCGGGCCCCCCGCGCCGTGAACTCCAGCCGTACGCCGACCGGGACGGCGGCCCGCGCGGCCGTGTCCCACGGCAGCCGGTCGAGGTCGCCGGGGTCGGCGCGCACGGCGCGTACGCCGTCGCGCCAGGCGACCCCGCGCTGGAAAGGAGCGGGATCCAGCCACCCCTCCGGGGCCGCGGGGCAGGCCCCGGCGGCACGGTCGGTCGTCGTCATGATCGCCTCCGGTCGTGGGTGTGCGCAGGGCGGTAACGGGACGTGCGCCGTATCGGACAAAAGGGATTTCGAAAGGTGAGGCGCAACAAAGAGCCATGTGTCGCAGTCGTGCGCAATGATCCTCCGTCGGTACGCAAGGTTGCTGCATTACGGATGTGAACACACACCTCGTAGGCTTCGCGCTGTACGTGGAGTGGCGGGGACCGCCTGCTCGGCGGTTCCCAGGCTCCGGGCTGATTTCCGACGCCCCGAGCGGACCGCTGCGGTCGCCGTCTTCCCGATCGGCAGCGATAAGGAGCCACCCCAGTGTTGGACGCAGCGCCACCCCTCGCCCCCCAACCGGAATCCGGGCGTCCGCAGCTCGGCCACCGGCTGATGCGGCGCAAGCCCGTCGAGCAGCTCGTCGCCGAGGGCGGCCAGGGCGAGGGCGGCTCGCTCCGCCGCTCGCTCACCATGTGGCAGCTGACCATGATCAGCATCGGCGCCACGCTCGGCACCGGCATCTTCGTCGTGCTCGGCGAGGCCACCCCGCTGGCCGGCCCCGCTGTGGCGATCTCGTTCGTCATCGCCGGACTCACCGCCCTCTTCTCCGCCCTCTCCTACGCGGAGCTCGCGGGTTCCATACCGGTGTCCGGTTCCTCGTACTCGTACTCCTACGCGACCATGGGCGAAGTCATCGCCTGGATCTGCGGCTGGTGTCTGGTCCTGGAGTACGGCGTGTCCGTCGCGGCCGTCGCCGTCGGCTGGGGCGAGTACCTCAACGAGCTCCTCGACGGCACGATCGGGATCACCATCCCGGCCTCCGTCTCCGCGCCGCTCGGCGAGGGCGGTTACATCAACCTGCCGGCGCTCGTCGTCATCCTGCTCGCCATGGTCTTCCTGATGGGCGGCGCCAAGGAGAGCGCCCGCGTCAACACGATCATGGTCGTCATCAAGATCGCCACGCTGGTCCTCTTCTGCGCGATCGGCTTCATGGGCATCAAGGCCGGCAACTACGCCCCCCTCGCCCCGCTCGGCGTCACCGGCATCAGCGCCGCCGCGGCCACCCTGTTCTTCTCGTACATCGGCTTCGACGCGGCCTCCACCGCCGGTGAGGAAGCCAAGAACCCGAAGAAGGACCTGCCGCGCGCGATCATGCTGTCGCTGCTGATCGTCACCGTGCTCTACTGCCTCGTCGCCCTGGTCGCCGTCGGCGCCATGCCGTGGCAGGACTTCGAGGGCACCGAGGCGGCTCTCGCGCAGATCATGAAGGACGTCACGGGTCACAGCTTCTGGGGCGTCGTCCTGGCCGCCGGCGCGGTCGTGGCCATCGCCAGCGTCGTCTTCGCCGTCCTGTACGGCCAGACCCGCATCCTCTTCGCGATGTCCCGCGACGGCCTCGTCCCCAAGGTCTTCGCCAAGATCGACGAGCGCACCGGCACGCCCAAGGCCAACGTGGTGATCGTGTCGCTCTTCTGCGGCGTCCTCGCGGCCTTCATCCCGCTCGGCGAACTCGCCAACGCCACCAGCATCGGCACGCTCTTCGCCTTCGCTCTCGTGAACGTCGCCGTCGTCATCCTGCGGTACAAGCGCCCGGAGATGCCGCGCACCTTCCGGGTGGCGCTGTTCCCGGTCACGCCGATCCTGGGCTTCGCGTTCTGCGCGTACATGATGTACAGCCTGCCCGGCAAGACGTGGGCCTACTTCGGTGGCTGGATGATCGCAGGGCTCGTGTTCTACTTCTTCTACGGCTTGCGCCGCTCCAGTCTGGCCACCGCAGAGAAGTGATCCACCCGCAGTGCGACTGAACGATCTCGACGAACGCATCGTCCACGCCCTCGCCGAGGACGCCCGCCGCAGTTACGCGGACATCGGCTCCGAGGTCGGCCTGTCCGCGCCCGCCGTGAAGCGGCGCGTGGACAGGCTGCGGGCGGAGGGAGCCATCACCGGCTTCACCGTCCGCGTCGACCCGGCCGCGCTGGGCTGGGAGACCGAGGGCTTCATCGAGATGTACTGCCGCCACAACACGTCCCCCGAGGACATCCGTCGTGGCCTGTCGCGCTACCCGGAGGTGGTGTCCGCGTCGACCGTCACCGGCGACGCGGACGCCGTCGTCCAGATCTTCGCCTCCGACATGCGCCACTTCGAGCGCGTGCTGGAGCGGATCGCGGGGGAGCCGTTCGTGGAGCGCACCAAGTCGGTCCTCGTGCTCTCCCCGCTGCTCCGGCGTTTCTCGTCGGGCTCGCCCGCCTAGCCGTTCGCCGGCGCCTGCTCGTACACCGGCTGCCACGGCAGCACCTTGAAGTCGCCCGAGCCCGCCTTGATCTTCTCGAACGGGGCCGCACTCATGCACTTGGGCAGGCTGTGCGTCTCCGCGTCCCGGCCGACCCAGCTGTAACCCAGGCGGTCCTTCCGCCCCCGGTCGTGCACCGTGATCCCGACGCGCCGGCCCTTGCCGGGCCGGTCGGTCGCGGTGATGACGCCCGTGACCACGGCGACGGGCCCGCCCGTCAGCAGGCAGTCGACCTTCCCCTCGGCCCAGCCCGAGGTGCCGTTCGGGAAGACGTGCTCGAAGCGGAACGTGCCGTACGCCTTCTCCGGGTCCATGGTGTCCTTGGCCGCCAGGTGCGCGTCGAAGGTGAACGTGACGTCGTCCCCGGCCGGCCGGTACAGCTTCGCCGTGCCGGTCAGCGCGGCCGCCTCGCGCGGCGTGCCGCCCGGTGCGCCGCCACCGGAGGCGAGCGCGGTGCCGGCGGCCCCGGCGGTGATCAGCAGTGCGGCGCCGAGTGCGGCGATCTTCGTACGGCGGTGTGTGAGGCGGTGCATGAGGGCTCCTTCGGCTGGTGATCCGGCTGTCGTCCGGACAGCGATCACTCTTCCGCCCACGCGCTGCGCGCACATCGCACCGCGGGACGGACCCCTCTCCGCCGGGCGGCCGGGGCCGGCCGTGCCGGCTACCTCCACAGGCGGAGGACCGTACGACCCGGGGCCCACCGGCGTCCGCGCAACGAATCGCCGCACACCGCCCCGTACGCGCAACGGATAGGCCGTCGGTCCGCAACGCTCGCGCCTTGTCCGGCCGCGCGCCCGGAACGTACCGTCATTACGTCTCCCGCACATCTTCCAGCCCGAGGTCAGCCATGCCGCCGCTGCGCACCGCACTGCTCCAGAGCTCCGGCCGTCCCGGCTCCGTCGACGCGAACCTCAAGGTCCTCGACGAGGCCGCGGGCCGTGCGGCCGCCGCGGGCGCCGGACTGCTGGTGTGCCCGGAGATGTTCCTGACCGGCTACGCCATCGGCGAGGACGTGCACCGGCTGGCCGAGCCCGCCGACGGGGACGCCGCCGACGCCGTCGCGGACATCGCCGTACGCCACGGCCTGGCCGTCCACTACGGCTACCCGGAACGCGACGGGGACGCCGTCTACAACTCCGCGCAGCTGATCGGGCCCGACGGCGCGCGCCTGGCGAACTACCGCAAGACCCACCTCTTCGGCTGCTTCGAGCAGGAGTGGTTCACCCCCGGCGAGGAGACGGTCGTCCAGGCGGAGCTCGGCGGCCTGACCGTCGGCCTCATGATCTGCTACGACGTCGAGTTCCCGGAGAACGTCCGCGCCCACGCGCTCGCGGGCACCGACCTGCTGCTGGTGCCGACCGCACAGATGCACCCGTTCCAGTTCGTCGCCGAGTCCGTCGTCCCGGTGCGGGCCTTCGAGAACCAGATGTACGTGGCCTACGTGAACCGGACCGGCCCCGAGGGCGAGTTCGAGTTCGTCGGGCTGAGCTGCCTGGCCGGTCCCGACGGGGCCTCCCGGGCCCGCGCCGGGCGCGGCGAGGAGCTGGTGTTCGGCGACGCCGATCCCGAGTTCCTGCGGGCGTCGCGCGAGAACAACCCGTACCTGCGCGACCGCCGCCCCGGCCTCTACGCGTCGCTGGCCTGACGCCCGCCCCGCCTCGCCACCTTCTTTTCCGCTTTGCAAGGAGTCCGTACCCCATGACGTCCACGGTGCCCAACGCCGTCCAGCACACCGACGCGCAGCCGCCGATCACCATGTTCGGGCCGGACTTCCCCTACGCGTACGACGACTTCCTCGCCCACCCGGCCGGCCTCGGCCAGATACCGGCGACCGCGCACGGCACCGAGGTCGCGGTCATCGGCGGCGGCCTGTCCGGCATCATCGCGGCGTACGAGCTGATGAAGATGGGCCTCAAGCCCATCGTGTACGAGGCCGACCAGATCGGCGGCCGGCTGCGCACCGTCGGCTTCGAGGGCTGCGACGAGTCGCTGACCGCCGAGATGGGCGCCATGCGCTTCCCGCCGTCCTCCACGGCGCTCCAGCACTACATCGACCTGGTGGGCCTGGAGACGAAGGCGTTCCCCAACCCGCTGGCCCCCGAGACGCCGTCGACCGTCGTCGACCTCAAGGGCGAGTCGCACTACGCCGTGACCGTCGACGACCTGCCGCAGGTCTACCGCGACGTCATGAACGCGTGGAACGCCTGCCTCGAAGAGGGCGCCGACTTCTCCGACATGAACCAGGCCATGCGGGAGCGCGACGTACCGCGCATCCGTGAGATCTGGGCCAAGCTCGTCGAGAAGCTCGACAACCAGACCTTCTACGGCTTCCTCTGCGAGTCCGAGTCGTTCAAGTCCTTCCGGCACCGCGAGATCTTCGGCCAGGTCGGCTTCGGAACCGGCGGCTGGGACACCGACTTCCCGAACTCCATCCTGGAGATCCTGCGCGTCGTCTACACCGAGGCGGACGACCACCACCGCGGCATCGTCGGCGGCAGCCAGCAGCTCCCCGTCCGGCTGTGGGAGCGCGAGCCGGCCAAGCTCGTGCACTGGCCGCTCGGCACGTCGCTGAAGTCCCTCCACGAGGGCGAGCCGAAGCCCGCCGTCACGCGTCTGCACCGCACGGCCGGCAACCGGATCACCGTCACCGACGCATCCGGCGACATCCGCACGTACCAGGCGGCGATCTTCACCGCGCAGTCCTGGATGCTGCTCTCGAAGATCACCTGCGACGACTCGCTGTTCCCCATCGACCACTGGACGGCGATGGAGCGCACCCACTACATGGAGTCGTCCAAGCTGTTCGTGCCCGTCGACCGGCCGTTCTGGCTGGACAAGGACGAGGAGACCGGCCGTGACGTCATGTCGATGACGCTCACCGACCGGATGACGCGCGGCACCTACCTGCTGGACGACGGGCCGGACAAGCCCGCCACCATCTGCCTCTCGTACACCTGGTGCGACGACAGCCTGAAGTGGCTGCCGCTGTCCGCGAACGAGCGGATGGAGGTCATGCTGAAGTCCCTCGGCGAGATCTACCCCAAGGTCGACATCCGCCGCCACATCATCGGCAACCCGGTGACCGTGTCGTGGGAGAACGAGCCGTACTTCATGGGCGCGTTCAAGGCGAACCTGCCCGGCCACTACCGCTACCAGCGCCGCCTGTTCACCCACTTCATGCAGGACCGCCTCCCCGAGGACAAGCGCGGCATCTTCCTCGCGGGCGACGACATCTCCTGGACGGCGGGCTGGGCCGAGGGCGCCGTGCAGACCGCGCTGAACGCGGTGTGGGGCGTCATGCACCACTTCGGCGGTACGACCGACCCGACGAACCCGGGCCCCGGCGACCTCTACGACGAGATCGCCCCGGTCGAGCTGCCGGAGGACTGACCCGGACCACCTCCGGGCACGTCCTGCTCCCCCAGAAGCGTGC
>NZ_JBSGYQ010000130.1:0-7090 GCF_053610585.1 Streptomyces sp. NPDC054887
GGACCTCACCGTCGCACCGGGTCCCGTCCCCACGAGCCGGTGCGCGACCGGGGCCGCCGTCCGCTCGGCGAGCGGCCCCGGAGTTCCGCGGCGCCTAGGAGCGCACCAGCTCCCGCCCGGCCTCGGCGTCGTCGCCCAGTTCCTTGCGCAGCTGCTCGCCCTCGACGTCGACGTTCGGCAGCGCCCGGTCCAGCCGGCGCGGCAGCCACCACGCCTTGTCGCCGAGCAGCGCCAGCACGGCGGGCACGATGGCCATCCGTACGACGAAGGCGTCGAAGAAGACGGCGATGGCCAGCCCGAAGCCGATCATCTTGACCATCGACTCGCTCGATCCGATGAACCCGGCGAAGACGGCGATCATGATGACGGCGGCGGCCGTGACGACCCGCGCGCCGTGCCGGAAGCCGGTGACGATCGCCTGACCCGGCCGCTCCCCGTGGACGTACGCCTCCCGCATGCGGGTGACGAGGAAGACCTCGTAGTCCATGGCGAGACCGAAGACGACGCCCACCATGAAGATCGGCATCATCGACATCACGGGTCCGGTCTGCTCGACGCCCACCACGTCCGCGAGCCAGCCCCACTGGAAGACCGCGACGACCGCGCCGAGCGCCGCCACCACGGACAGCAGGAATCCGAGAGCGGCCTTGAGCGGTACGAGGACCGAGCGGAACACCAGCATCAGCAGCAGGAACGCGAGCCCGACGACGAGCGCGAGATAGGGCAGCAGCGCGTCGTTCATCTTCTGCGAGAAGTCGATGTTCATGGCCGTGGCCCCGGTGACCAGCACCTCGGCCCCGGTGTCGGACGTGATGCCGGCGCCGGCCCCGCGGATCTCGCGCACCAGCTCCTCGGTCCCCCCGGAGCTGGGCCGGTCCTTGGGGACCACGGTGATGACGGACGTGTCACCGGCCTTGTTCAGCGGACCGGGCACGGTGGCGGCGACGCCGTCCATCTTCTTGACGACGTCGGTGACGTGGCCGACCGCGTCCTTGGGCCGCTCGGCGTCCGCCACGTCGACGACCACCATCAGCGGTCCGTTGAAGCCGGGCCCGAAGCCGTCCGACAGCAGGTCGTACGCCTTGCGCTGCGTGGTGCTGACCGGCTGCGAGCCGTCGTCGGGCAGTCCCATCTCCAGCGAGGCGGCGGGGACGGCGACGACACCGAGCCCGACCACGGCGGTGAGCAGTACGGCGACCGGCCGGCGCAGCACGAAGCGCGCCCAGCGCGTCCCCATGTTGGCCCTGCCCGCCCCGGTGGCCTGCTCCTGCCGCTCGCGGGCCTTGCGCCCGAAGACCTTCTTGCCCGCGAACCCGAGCAGCGCCGGAACGA
The DNA here is from genome assembly GCF_053610585.1 of Streptomyces sp. NPDC054887. Classification (NCBI taxonomy): domain Bacteria; kingdom Bacillati; phylum Actinomycetota; class Actinomycetes; order Kitasatosporales; family Streptomycetaceae; genus Streptomyces; species Streptomyces sp. NPDC054887. The sequence continues at coordinate 1,333 of NZ_JBSGYQ010000130.1, forward strand.
GCGTGAGGGCGATGAGTACGGCGATCACGACCGTGCCGGCCGCGGCGAAGCCCATCTTCGTCAGCATCGGGATGTTGACGACGGCCAGCCCGACCAGCGCGATCACCACGGTCAGCCCCGCGAAGACGACGGCGGACCCGGCCGTACCCACGGCCCGGCCGGCCGCGTCCTCCGGCTCGCGGCCCTCGGCCAGCTCGGCCCGGTAGCGGGACACGATGAACAGGGCGTAGTCGATGCCGACCGCGAGGCCGATCATCATGGCGAGCGTCGAGGTGGTGGAGCCGAGGTCCAGGACGTTGGCCAGCGCGGCGATGGTGGAGACGCCGATCCCCACCCCGATGATCGCGGTGAGCAGCGGCAGCCCGGCGGCGATCAGCGACCCGAAGGTGACCACCAGCACGACGGCGGCAACCGCCACACCGATGATCTCCCCCGAACCGGTCTCCGGCACGGCCTGGAGCGCGTCGCCGCCGATCTCGACGGTCAGCCCGGTCTCCCGGGCCTCGTCGCCGGCCTCCACGAGGGCGTCCCGGGTCCCGTCGGTCAGCTCCATCCCGCTGACCTTGTACGACACCTGGGTGTAGGCCGTCGTCCCGTCACGGCTCACGGCCTTGCTCGCGTACGGGTCGACGACCGAGGCGATCTGGTCGGAACCCGACCGCAGCCCGTCGACGACCTTCTTGACCTCCGCCTTGTGCGCGGCGTCGGTCATGCGCTCCCCCTCGGGAGCCCTGAACACCACGCGGGCGGTGGCGCCGTCGGCGGCCGCACCGGGGAAGCGCTCGTCGAGCAGGTCGAACGCCTTCTGGGCCTCGGTGCCCGGTATCGAGAACGAACTGGAGGTCGCGGTGGACGCGGACGCGGCGCCGACGCCGGCGAGCACCAGCAGGGCTATCCACGCGAGGGCGACGAAGGGGCGGCGGCGGAAGGCGAACCGGCCCGTCTTGTAGAGGAAAGTGGCCACGAGGGCGTTCTCCCGGTCAGGTCGTTGGTACGGACAGGGCAGGGGTGACCAGCCCGACGACGAGAGCGGTGCGCGTCAGGTGGAGCGTTTACGGGGACGGACACCGGGCGGGGACTCCGCGGCGCCGCGTGGGGCACTACACCGGGACCATCAGGCGGCGCCCAGGGCGGGCAGCACCACGGAATCGATGTAGTCGGAGAGGAAGGCCCGGTCGGGCGACCGGCCCTCGATGAGTTCCTGGGCGACGAAGGCGCCGACCAGCATGTGCGGGACGTACCGCAGGGCGGCGGTCTCGGCGGGGATCTCGCCCCGGTCGACGGCGCGCCGCAGCAGCCCGTCGAGCCCGGTGAGCTCGGGAGCGATGAGCAGCTCCCGCAGCGCCTGGTGAAGATCCGGATTCTCGTGCACGGCCTGGGCGAGACCCCGCATCAGCGCGGAGTCCCGTTCCATCTGGCAGTCGTCGGTGCGCTCCACCAGTGCGTGGAAATCGCCCCGGAGGGTGCCGGTGTCGATGTCCGCGAGACTGACGGGCTTGTTGTGCCGCAGGGCCCTGACGACGAGTTCCGGCTTGCTGCCCCACTGGCGGTAGAGAGTGGCCTTGCTGGACCGCGTGCGGGCCGCGACGGCGTCCATGGTGAGGGCGTCGTAGCCGACCTCGCGCAACAGGTCCAGTACGGCCTCGTAGAGCTCGCTCTCCCGCTCGGGCGTGAGCCGCGTGCGTGCCATGCCGACCCACCTCCAAGCGAACGAAACGGTTTCGTACACCTACGGTACGCCGCTCTCCCACCGAAACGAAACCGTTTCGACGGTGTTCCGCGCCACAAGTTGCCGCGCCCACGGCCCGGGGAAAGCATTGGGGGGTGAGCGACGCACCCGGGTCCGTCGGCCCCTCCGAGACCACACCCGCCGCACGTCCCGACCGGCCCACCCCGGCCGAACACCCCACGGTGGCGGGAGAAGACGCCCCGGAACGCTCCCCCGCCGAGCAACCCGCAGTGGCGGGAGGGGACGCGCCGGGCCACTCCCCCGCCGAGCAACCCGCAGGGGCGGGAGGGGACGTGCCGGGGCGCTCCCCGCAGGGCGTCGAACGCAACCACCCCGACGGAATCGCAGCGGTGGCCGAACGTTCGATGCCCGAGGAGACGCCCCGGCGCGGCACCGACCCCGAAGCCCCGGCGCAACCCGGCAACGGCAACGGCACCGCCGCCCAGCCCGCCCCCGGCAACGGACCCGGCTCAGGCCCCGGCCCCGGCCCCGACCCCGCCGGCAACGCCTACCTCCGCTTCCCCCACCTCCACGGCGACCTCCTGTGCTTCGCCGCCGAGGACGACCTCTGGCTGGCCCCCCTCGTCCCGCCGGGCAAACAGCCCGACCGGGCCTGGCGCATCACCGTCGACCGCACGAAGGTCTCCCACCCCCGCTTCTCCCCCGACGGCCGCCACATCGCGTTCACCACCTGGCGCAGCCTGGACCCCGAGGTCCACCTCGCCCCCGTGGACGGCGGCCCCGCCCGCCGGCTCAGCCACTGGGGATCGCTGGACACCCGCGTCTGCGGCTGGACCCCCGACGGCCCCGACCACCCGGCGCACATCCTCGCCGTCGCCTCCCACGGCCAGCCGTTCTCGCACTTCTCGTGGGCGTACCAGCTCCCCACGGACGGCAGCCCCGGCTCCAAGCTGCCGTGGGGACCGGTGTCCGACATCGCGGTCGCGGACGTCGAGGGCGAGCGCCGTACGCTGCTGCTCACCGGGAAGCCCCCGCACGAGCCCGCCGCGTGGAAGCGCTACCGGGGCGGCGCGACGGGCCGCCTGTGGCTGCACGGCCGGCAACTGCTCCCGGACATCGGCGGACACCTCGACTGCCCGATGTTCGTCGACGGACGCATCGCGTTCCTCTCCGACCACGAGGGCGTCGGCAACCTCTACTCCTGCGCGTACGACGGCACCGACCTGCGGCGCCACACCGACCACGACGCGTTCTACGCCCGGCACGCCTCCAGCGACGGCGCCCGCGTGGTCTACCAGTGCGCGGGTGACCTGTGGTTGGTGGACGACCTGTCCCCCGGAGCGAAACCGCGCCGCCTCGAGGTGCGTCTGGGCGGCCCCCGGGCCGGCCGGCGCACGTACCACGTCCCGGCGGCGGCCAACGTGGACGGCCTCTCGGTCGACACGACGGGCCGCGCGAGCGCGGTCGTGGTGCGGGGCAGCCTGTACTGGCTGACCCACCGCGACGGCCCGGCCCGCACGATCACGGACGTCCCGGGTGTACGGGCCCGCCTGCCGCAGATGCTCGGCGGCGGCGGCCAGGTCGCGTACATCACCGACGCGGAGGGCGAGGACGCGATCGAGATCGCGTACCTGCCCCGCGCGAGCGGCGACCGCGAGCCGCGACGGCTCGCCTCGGGGAAGCTCGGGCGCGTGCACGAACTGGTGGCGGACCCGGAGGGCGAACGCCTCGCGATCGCCTCGCACGACGGCCGCCTGCTCCTCGTCGACACCGCGGCCGACGCGGAGGCGGGCGCGGACGCCGAGGCGGGCGCGGACGCCGAGGCGGGCACGGACGCAGCCGGCACCGTCACCGAGCTGACGCGCTCCACCAACGGCCCGGTACGCGACCTGGCGTTCTCCCCGGACGGGGCCTGGCTGACCTGGTCGCACCCCGGCATCGGCCGCACCCTGCGCAAGATCAAGATGGCGAAGATCGAGACGAAGCACATCATCGAGGTCACCAACGGCCGCTTCGAGGACGAGAACCCGGTCTTCACGAGCGACGGCCGCTACCTGGCCTTCCTCTCGTGGCGGGGCTTCGACCCGGTGTACGACGTCCACACCGGCGACCTGTCGTTCCCCCTGGGCTGCCGCCCCTACCTCGTACCGCTGTCCTCCGCGACCCCGTCGCCGTTCGCGCTGTCCGCGGAGGGCCGCCCGGCGGCGGGCGGACTGGACCCGGTGGAGGGCGAGGAGAGCGAGAGCACCGACGGCATGACGGTCCTGGTCGAGGTGGAGGGCCTGCCGAACCGCGTGACGCCGTTCCCGGTGGCCGCCAGCAAGTACTCGGGGCTGCAACCCGTCTCCGGCGGCGGACTCGTCTGGCTGCGCTGGCCGATCTCGGGAGCGCTCGGCGAGACGTTCGCCAACCCGGCGGACATGTCGGGCCGCCCGACCCTCGAACACTTCAACCTCACCAAGGCGCGCAAGACGGAACTCGTCGACCACCTGGACTGGTTCGAGGTGAGCGGCGACGGGACGCGGCTGGTGGTGATGGACGAGGGCGAACTGCGCGCGGTGCCCGCCACCGAGTCCGGCGACAGCGACAGCACGGTCTACCTGGACCTGCGGCGCATCCTGCACCAGGTCGACCCCGAGGCGCAGTGGCGGCAGGCGTACGCGGAGGCGGGCCGCATCGTGCGGGCGTACTTCTGGGAGCCGAGGATGGGCGGCATCGACTGGGACGCGGTCCTCGACCAGTACCGTCCGCTGCTCGAACGCGTCGCCACGCCCGACGAGTTCGCGGACCTGCTGCGGGAGGTCCTGGGCGAGCTGGGGACCTCGCACGCCTACGTCGCCGCCGCTCGCCGCAACGAGGGCCCGCCGCACTACCAGCGGGCGATGGGGCTGCTCGGCGCGAACTTCGTGTGCCGCGACGGGGAGTGGCTGGTACGCCGCATCCTGCCCGGTGAGTCGTCCGACTCCAAGGCGCGCTCGCCGCTGGCCGGTACGGGCATCCGGGAGGGCGCGGTCCTCACGCACGTGGACGGCCGGCCGGTGGACCCGGTGGCGGGCCCGTACCCGCTCCTGGCGGCGGCCGGGGGCACGACGGTGGAGCTGACGTTCCGGCCGGCGGAGGGCGGGGGCCCGGCGCGCCGGGTCGCGATCGTCCCGCTGATCGACGAGCGCCCCCTGCGCTACCAGGACTGGGTGGCCAAACGCCGGGAGGTGGTGCGGGAGTTGAGTGACGGCAAGTGCGGCTACCTGCACATCCCCGACATGGGCGGCTCGGGCTGGGCACAGTTCAACCGCGACCTGCGGATGGAGGTGTCGCGCCCGGCCCTGATCGTCGACGTACGGGGCAACGCGGGCGGCAACATCAGCGAGCTGGTCGTCGAGAAGCTCACCCGCACCATCATCGGCTGGGACCTGACGCGGAACGCGGACCCGGTGTCGTACGCCTCGAACGGCCCCCGGGGCCCGGTGGTGGCGCTGGCCGACGAGGCGACCTCGTCGGACGGCGACATGATCACGGCGGCGTTCAAACTGCTGGACCTCGGGCCGGTGGTCGGGCAGCGCACCTGGGGCGGCGTGGTGGGCATGACCGGCCGCCACACGCTGGGAGACGGCACGGTGATCACGGTGCCGATGAACGCGGCCTGGTTCGACGCGTACGGCTGGTCGGTGGAGAACCACGGCGTCGAGCCCGACATCGCGGTGCTGCGCACCCCGCTCGACTGGGCGGAAGGACGCCAGGCGCAGCTCGGCGACGCGGTGCAGGTGGCACTGGACCTGCTGGCGGCGCGCCCGGCGGCCACGCCGCCGACCTACACCGACGTACCGGACAAGACCCGTCCGCCCCTGCCGCCGCGAAGCGGCTGACCGCGGGGGCGGGGGCCGACGCCGGGCGCCGCCACGGCCGTTGAGGGGGAGCACGTGGGCGCGCCCTCGACCGTACTCGGCTCGTGCCCGGTCCGGGCGCGGCCCGTCAGATGGCCCGTCAACCGCACATGAACGTGAAAGAGCGCACCCGTGGTGATCCGGGTGCGCCCTTCACTCCGCGGGGCCGTGCGGCGCAAGCCCGCGC
>NZ_JBSGYQ010000131.1:0-5902 GCF_053610585.1 Streptomyces sp. NPDC054887
ACCGCCCCCCCCGGGCGCGCCCGCCCCCGGGTGGTCCCCCCCGCCCCGCCCCCCCCCGCGCCCCGCGGCCCGGGGCGCGCCCGGGCCCGCGTGCTCAGTACATCTCGTCCCACCGGGCAACGATCGCCCGCAACTCCCGCGCGGCCGGGCGGGGAAGCGCCAGCAGCACGCCCTCCAGGTTCTCCCGCGCCCTGACCGGATCGCCGCAGCACAGCCACTCCGTACAGCCGGGACCGTCCGGCTCCCACAGCCGGTGGTCCGGCCTGCGGACGAAGTCACGCCACAGGCGCAGTGAATGGCCGACGTCTCCGGCCCACAGGTAACTCCGCGTCTCCTCGAGCCGTACGATCGCGCGCAGCGTCCGGCGCGACAGCCCCTCGACCGGGTTGAGCGTGTTCCTCCGGCAGACGGACGCGACGACGAGCTCTTCGCGGACCCGCTTGGGCCGCCTACGCGGCATGGCCCCCATGATCGGTGTTCATGCGCACGATGCTGCCACACCGGGCCGTACCTCCGCCGGGGCGTTGTCCGGCATCCCGGCGAAATCCTGTGGTGGCGGATGTTGCCGGGCGGCATGGTGGCCGTATGACGCACCATCCCCAGCGCCGGATACGCGCGCTGCACACGGACACCACGATCACCGTCTACCAGGCGTACGCCCCCGCGATCGGCGTCCCGGCCGCGCGCGACGGGCGCTTCCCGGCCGCCTGGAAGCGGGACCGCATGACGTGGATCAAGCCTTCGTTCCTGTGGATGATGTACCGCTGCGGCTGGGGGCTGAAGCAGGACCAGGAGACGGTCCTGGCCGTCGAGATCACCCGCGAGGGCTTCGACTGGGCCCTGCGCCACGCCTGCCTGTCGCACTACGCACCGGGCCCGCACACCGACCAGGCCGCCTGGAAGCGCGAGTTGCGCCGGGCGCCCGCCCGCGTGCAGTGGGACCCGGAACGCGACGTACATCTGAACCAGCTGCCGTACCGCTCGCTGCAACTGGGCCTGGCGGGGGAGGCGGCGGGACGGTACGCGGACGAGTGGACGGTCTCCATCACCGACGTGACCCCGCTCGCCCGCGACATCCACGCCCTGGTGAAGGCCGGCGACACGACGGCGGCGACGCGCCTGCTGCCGCGGGAGCGGGTCTACCCGGTGGCAGCGGAGACGCTCGCGCACCTGGGTGGCACGGGGGGCTGACCGCCGCAGTGCCGACCCGGGGCCACGGGCAGGGGGCGGCCCCTGTCGGCGCGGTCGACCGCCCCAGGTCGCCCGCTCAGTCGAAGGGCCAGGTCAGCATCGTGAAATCGCCGTCGTCGCGGGCGTGTGCCGACCGGTACGTCGCCAGTGCCGCGTCGTTGTCGCGTTCCGCGCCCACCCACATGCCGTAGCAGCCGCGCTCCCTGGCGCACTCCGCCAGCGCCCGGGTCAGGACCCTTCCGATGCCGCGCCGCCGGAACGGCTCGTCCACGGACAGTTCGTACAGGCACATCTCGGTGCCCTTGTCCGGGTGGGTCATCTCGACGCCCGAGACCATTCCGGCGGGCTCACCGCCGACGTACGCGACGAGCATCACATGACCGGGGGAGGCCAGGAAACGCTCGGCCCACTCCGGGCGGGCCGGGCCGTCGTAGAGGTGCTGGGCGGCGATCAGTTCGGCCACTGTCGTCGCCCGCCGGACGACCGGTCGCGTGTCCATGGGTCTCCTTCGTACTCCCGCTGCGGTACGGGACGGTGCTCCCGTACTCCCTGAGTACCCCGGACGTCCGTCCGGGGGGCTGGTTCGGTTGTCGTACCCGGGACCTAGGGTTCAGTCATGAAGCTACGCATTCCCCGCAGCCGGGCACTCGCCGGTGCGGCCGCCGCGTTCGCCGTCCTCGTCGGGGGCGGTACGTGGACGGCCGTCGCCTCCGACGGCGACGCGCCCGCCGTGCACCGCGAGGAGCGGATCATGCGCATGGACGGGGTGAGAATCGACACCTCGTTCTTCACCGCCGACGGCGCGGGCGGTGAGCGCCGGCCCGCCGTCCTGCTCGGACACGGCTTCGGCGGCAGCAAACGCGACGTACGGGAGCAGGCCGAGCAGCTCGCCCGCGACGGGTACGCCGTGCTGACCTGGTCCGCGCGCGGCTTCGGGAAGTCGACGGGCAAGATCGGGCTGAACGACCCGAAGGGCGAGGTCGCGGACGTCTCGCGGCTGATCGACTGGCTGGCGAAGCGCCCGGAGGTGCGGCTCGACGCGAAGGGCGATCCGCGCGTCGGCGTCAGCGGCTCGTCGTACGGCGGCGCCATCTCGCTCCTCGCCGCCGGACACGACAAGCGCGTCGACGCCGTCGCGCCGCAGATCACCTACTGGAACCTCGCCGACGCCCTCTTCCCCGACGGCGTCTTCAAGAAGCTGTGGGCCGGGCTCTTCATCAACACGGGCGGCGGCTGCGACCGGTTCGAGAAGCGGCTGTGCGACATGTACGAGCGGGTCGCCGTCGCCGGAGAGCCGGACGCCGCCGCCCGCGAGCTGCTGACGGCGCACAGCCCGTCCGCGGTGGGCGACCGCATCAAGGTCCCCGCGCTCGTCGTGCAGGGCCAGAGCGACTCCCTCTTCCCGCTGGACCACGCCGATGCGATCGCCAAGGCGGTCGCGGCCAACGGCGCGCCCGTCGCCGTCGACTGGATCGCCGGCGGTCATGACGGCGGGGACCGGGAGAAGGCCCGTGTGGAGGGCCGGATCACCGACTGGTTCGACCGCTACCTCAAGGACGACAAGACCACCGACACCGGGCCCGCGTTCCGCGTCACGCGTACCGGAGGTGTCGACTCCACGGACGGCGCGGCGCAGCTCAGGGGCGCGACGGGCGACCGCTACCCGGGCCTGGAGTCCGGACAGCGGCAGCTCGCGCTCACGTCGGGCAAGCGGGAGCAGCGCTTCGCCGCTCCGGCAGGCGCCAACCCGCCCGCCATCTCCGCCGTGCCGGGCGTCGGGGCCCTGTCCCAGCTCTCCGGGCTCGGCATGGGGCTGTCGCTCGACTTCCCCGGCCAGAACGCGAGCTTCCAGACCGCGAAGCTCTCCTCGGACCTGCGCGTCACCGGCTCACCGACCGTGAAGGTCAGGGTGAAGTCGGACCGCGACGACGCCGTGCTGTTCGGCAAGGTGTACGACGTGAGCGCGGACGGCAGCCGGAAGGTGCTGCCCTCCCAGCTCGTCGCGCCCGTCCGCGTCACCGGCGCGGGCGACGCCGACGGCGCGACCGTCACACTGCGGCTCCCGCCGGTCGACCACGAGGTCAGGGCCGGGCACCGGCTGCGCGTCGTGCTCGCCAGCACCGACCTCGCGTACGCCTCCCCGGCCGAGCCCGCGGCGTACACCGTCTCGCTCGTGGGCGACGGCACGCTCGCCGTGCCCACCGCGTCCGGCGTGCGGACCCAGGCGGCTCCGCTGCCCTGGTGGGTCTGGGGGCTGCCCGCGATCGGCGCCGCCCTCGCCGCGGCGCTGCTGCTGACCGCCCGGCGGCGGGCCGCCGCGCCCGCGCCCGACCCGGAGCTGGCCGAGGTGCCGCTCCAGATCACCGACCTGACCAAGAAGTACGCCAAGTCCAACGACCGGTACGCCGTACGGGACCTGTCCTTCCGCGTCGAGAAGGGCCAGGTGCTCGGGCTCCTCGGCCCGAACGGCGCGGGCAAGACCACCACCCTGCGGATGCTCATGGGCCTCATCACGCCGGACAGCGGCGAGATCCGGGTTTTCGGGCACGCCATCAGGCCGGGCTCGCCCGTCCTGTCGCGCGTCGGCTCGTTCGTGGAGGGCGCCGGCTTCCTGCCGCACCTGACGGGACGCGCCAACCTGGAGCTCTACTGGAAGGCCACCGGCCGGCCCGCCGAGGACTCCCGCACCGAGGAGGCGCTGGAGATCGCGGGGCTCGGCGACGCGCTCGACCGCGCCGTGCGGACGTACTCGCAGGGCATGCGGCAGCGCCTGGCGATCGCCCAGGCGATGCTCGGCATGCCGGACCTGCTCATCCTCGACGAGCCGACGAACGGCCTCGACCCGCCGCAGATCCGCGAGATGCGCGACGTGATGATCCGCTACGCGGCCGTCGGGCGCACGGTGATCGTCTCCAGCCACCTCCTCTCGGAGGTCGAGCAGTCCTGCACGCACCTCGTCGTCATGGACCGGGGGCGGCTGATGCGCGCCGGCCCCGTCGCGGAGATCACCGGCGGCGCCGACAGCCTCCTCGTCACCACGGACGGCGGGGTGACCGAGGCGCTGGCCGAGAAGGTGGCCGCGCTGCCCGGCATCGGGTCCGCCGTACGCACCGACGAAGGGCTGCTCGTACAACTGGACGGGGCGTCCCCGAGCGCGCTCATCGGCGAGCTGGTCCGCCTGGACGTGCCGCTGACGGGTGTCGGGCCCAACCGCCGCCTCGAGGACGCGTTCCTCACCCTGATCGGAGGCTCCTCCGCATGAGCACCACCCACGGCGTCGCACCGGTCACCGCGCCCGACGCCGCACCGGCCGCCGCGTCCGCACCCGGTTACCGGGCCGGCCGCACCCTGCCGCTGCGCGTCGAGGCCGTACGGCAGTGGCGCAGGCGGCGCACCCTGGTCATGGCCCTGATACTGGGCGCGCTGCCGTTCGTCCTGATCGCCGCGTTCGCGATCGGCGGCGGACCCGACCGCGAGGGCGGCCGGGTGACGCTGATGGACACCGCCACCGCGTCCGGGGCCAACTTCGCGGCCACCTGCCTCTTCGTGTCGGCCGGGTTCCTGCTGGTGGTGCCGGTGGCGCTGTTCTGCGGCGACACGGTGGCGTCCGAGGCCAACTGGTCCTCGCTGCGCTACCTGCTCGCGGCGCCGGTGCCGCGCGCCCGGCTGCTGTGGAGCAAGCTCGCGGTGGCCCTGGCGTTCAGCCTGGCGGCGATGGTGCTGCTGCCGGTCGTGGCGCTGGTGGCGGGATCGGTCGCGTACGGCTGGGGGCCGCTGGAGCTGCCGACGGGCGGTTCGCTGCCGGCGGGGGACGCCCTGCCGCGGCTCGGGATCGTCGTCGCGTTCATCTTCGTGTCCCAACTGGTCACCGCCGCGCTCGCGTTCTGGCTGTCGACGAAGACGGACGCCCCGCTGGGCGCGGTCGGCGGCGCGGTGGGCCTGACGATCGTGGGCAACGTGCTGGACGCGGTGACGGCCCTCGGGTCGTGGCGCGACTTCCTGCCGGCGCACTGGCAGTTCGCGTGGGCGGACGCGCTGCAACCCCAACTGGAATGGGGCGGCATGCTGAAGGGGGCCGCGGTGTCGGTGACGTACGCGCTGGTGCTCTTCGCCCTGGCCTTCCGGGGATTCAGCCGCAAGGACATCGTGTCCTGACGGGGGGTCGGCCATGATGTGCCCCATGGCCACTCTCCTGATCGCCCTCGCCGTAGTAGCCACGGGGCTGTACGCCGGGTTCATGCTGATCTTCCTGACCGGCGTCATGCCGGCCCTCGGGCGGCTGACGGACGAGCAGTTCACGGCGGCGATGCGGCGCGTCAACGAAGACGTGCCGCGGGCCGTGTTCGTGTCGGTCATGCTCGCCTCGGTGGCTTTCCCGGCGGCCGCCCTGGCCGTGCCGCAGGACGGCCGGTCGGGTGCGCAGTGGGCGCTGCTGGGGGCCGGACTCGCCCTGGTCGTCCTCAACCACCTGGTCACGATCATCGGGAACATCCCCCTCAACGACGCCCTGGCGGCGTCGGAGCGGACGGGCGCCGCCGACAGCGACGCCCGTGCGGCCTTCGAGACACGGTGGAACCGCCTGCACCTGGTACGGACGCTCCTGGTCACCGCGGGATTCGTCCTCGTGGTGAGCGCCGCCCTGGTCTGAGCGTCCGGCGCCGCCTGGTCCGCCGACCTTCACGGGAAAGGCGGTGCCCCGCCGCGGTTGCAC
>NZ_JBSGYQ010000132.1:0-5592 GCF_053610585.1 Streptomyces sp. NPDC054887
GACGGAAAAGCCGCGCGGATCGTCCGATCCGCGCGGCTTTTCACGGGGCTCAGAATGCGTGGTCCTCCTGGTTGCCCGAACGCAGCTCCAGCGTGCAGCACTTAACGCTGCCGCCCGCCTTGAGCAGCTCGGAGAGATCCACGCCGATCGGGTCGAAGCCACGGCCGCGCAGCTGTTCCGCGAGCCCCGTGGCGTTGTGCGGCAGCACGACGTTGCGCCCGTCGGAAGTGGCGTTGAGGCCGAAGACCGCCGCGTCCTCGTCCGTCGCGATGACGGCGTCCGGGAACAGCCGCTCCAGAACGGCCCGGCTGCCGGGGGAGAAGGCCGGCGGGTAGTACGCGACCGTGTCGTCGTCCAGCACGGTCAGTGCCGTGTCCAGGTGGTAGTAGTCCGGATCCACGAGCGTCAGGCTGATCACCGGACGGCCGAAGAACTCCTGTGCCTCCGCGTGGGATCGCGGGTCGCTGCGGAAGCCCGTCCCCGCGAGGAGCAGGTCGCCCACGAGCAGGTAGTCGCCCTCGCCCTCGTTGACCAGCTCCGCCGTGCGCAGTTCGGTGAAGCCGTGCGCGCGCAGCCAGTCCCGGTAGGCCGGCGCCTCGTCGACGCGCTCGGCGTCACGGAACCGGGCGACGAGGGCCCGGCCGTCGACGACCGTGGCGCCGTTGGCGGCGAAGACCATGTCGGGGAGGCCGGGCACGGGGTCGACGAGCTCGACGGTGTGTCCCAACTCCAGGTAGACCTCACGCAGCCGCTCCCACTGTGCGACGGCCAGGGCGGTGTCCACAGGCTTCCGCGGGTCCATCCACGGGTTGATGGAGTACACCACGTCGAAGTACGTGGGGCTGCACATGAGGTAGTGCCGGGGACGTGCTGTGCGCATGGGTGTAGGTCCCTGAGATCGTGAGTGGCTGAGGGTCGGTCACTCGTCTTGGCGGGGAGGGCGCCGGGGGTTGCCCGGGCCCGGTTCCGAGCTGGGTCCGGCCGATGCGTCGGCTGTCGGAGGCGCTTGTCGCGGGTCTCCTCCTGTGGCGCTGCGGCGAGACGCGATCAGTAAAGCAAGCCTTACCTAAACATTGCAACGGGCGCTACGATGAACTGGTTGCCGGCCGGACGCGGCCGTCACGCCCCGCCCACTGCGCTGTGCTGCGACGGCACGCGGAACGGCTCATTCACACCCGGCGCTCACACACGGAAGGCGGTCGGCATGTCCTGGGACTCGGACGCGCTCGCCAGGGACGGTCACCGGACCGTCTCCGAGATGGATGACGCGATCATCGACCTCGTCCGTCGGCGTACCGCCCTGTGCGGGGAGTTGGCGGCGCGGCGACGGGCGGCGGGCGGCCCGGACATCGAACTCGCCCGCGAGAACGCCGTACTGCGCCGCTTCCGTGAGGCGCTCGGCCGCGAGGGCACTTCACTGGCGATGCTCCTGATCGAGCTGGAGCGGCGAACGCGTTCCGCCCGGGTGCCGGCACCGCGTCCGGCGGCCCCCCTGGTCGAGCGCCTGACTCCGGCCGAGCGGCGCTGAGTCCGGACACGTGCGGAACCCCGACAGCGTGTGTTGGTGAAGCGCTGCCCTGCCTCTGGGGGTCCGCCTCGGCTCAGTGACCGGCCCGTCCGGCCGGATGCTGTACGCCGTGGCGCCGGCCCGGCGGTGCCCGACGACCCGGATGCGGTGGCGGAAGGCTGTGTCAGCGCACGACCTTGATGCCGAAGTGACCGCCGAACTGCTGGCCAAGCCCGAAGCCGATGGCCGAGTGCATGTGGGCGTACATCTCCATGCCCCGGGCGCAGACCAGGGGGCCGACGTCGAGGACGTCCTGCCAACCGTAGGCCGTGAGCAGGTCGGTGACCTGCCGTTTGGCGTCCGCGTGGTCGCCGGCGACGAACATGGTGTGGTCACCGCCGCCGACGGCCCGCGGGTTGACGACGGTGGTCTGCTCCTGGGTGACGAAGCTCTTGACGACCTTGGTGCCGGGCAGGGCGCGCTGGATCTGCTCGGCGAGACTGTCGGTGTCGCACGGGTCGAGCCTCGGCATGACGCCCCAGGGCGTGGGCCAGGGGTGCTCGCTCTCGTGCTGGTAGATGTAGGGGACGGCGTAGTCGACCAGCGTCTTGCCGGCGAGCCGGTCGGCGATGGCGGTCAGCGCGGATACGGCGTTGTGGCCGTCGATGCCGTTGACGACCAGTTCGCCGGCGGCGCCCGCCGCGTCGGCGAAGGACAGCAGGGTGATGCCGGGGTGCTCGGCGAGCCACTTGCCGTACGGCGGGTTGCCCATCATGTCGGGCTCGGTACGGGCCAGGGTGGCCTCCGGGTCGCGGGTGCCGACGAAGACGTCGTGCCCGAGCTCGGCAAGCTTGGCCGTATGCGCGCGGGCGCCGCCACCCGTGCCGAGAATCGCGATCTTCATGGGGGATACCTCCCGTTTTGCTGTGGTTGGACAGCTTCACCCTAGAACCATTTCAGGACAGGGCCTGTCCTTTGACTCGGCCATAGTGGATGTCATGACGAGCGACATGACCGGCCGGATGCTGCGCCTGCTGTCCCTGCTCCAGACGCGCCGGGAGTGGTCCGGTTCCGACCTCGCCGACCGCCTCCGGGTGACGGTCCGCACTGTGCGCCGCGACATCGACCGCCTCCGCGACCTGGGCTACCCCGTCGACAGCGCCCGCGGTCACTCCGGCGGCTACCGGCTGGCCGCGGGCGCCGACCTGCCGCCACTCCTCCTCGACGACGACGAGGCCGTAGCCATCGCCGTCGCCCTGCGCACCGCCGCCGGCGGCCTGACCGGCATCGAGGAGACCGCCCTGCGGGCCCTGGCCAAACTCGAACAGGTCCTGCCCCGCCGCCTGCGCGGCCAGGTCACCGCACTCCAGACGTCCATCGCCGGCATCGCCTGGGAGTCGCGCGGACCGCGCGCCGACCCCGCCCTGCTTCCCACTCTCGCCGTCGCCTGCCGCGACCACGAGATCGTGACCTTCGACTACACCACCCGCACCGGCGCGACCGACCCGCGCCGCGTCGAACCCCAGCACCTGGTCGCCTCCGGCGACCTGTGGTACCTCCTCGCCCACGACACGCACAAGCGCGACTGGCGCATCTTCCGACTCGACCGCATCAGCAACGCGAGCCCCACCGGCCACCGCGTCCCCGTCCGCAGCCTGCCCGGCGGCGACCCTGCCGCCTTCGTCGCCGACCGGCTCTCCGCCGCCCCCACCCGCCACCGCGCCGTCGCCACCGTCCACGCCCCCGCCGACCACGTCCGCGCCCACACCCGCGACCTGGCCACCCGCATCCGCCCCGTCGACGGGACCACCTGCCTCGTCGACGCCTCCGACGACTCCCTCACCCGCATCGCCCAGACCCTGGCCGGCCTCACCGCCGATTACACCCTCGACGCGGACCCCGACGTCCTCGACCACCTCCGCACCACCGCCCACCGCACCCTGCGCGCCGCCGACTGACCGTCCCGCTACGGCAGTGCCGGATGACGTCGTCCGGTCCGGGGACGGGCCCCGACACGGCACGGGCGCCGTGGTCGCGATTCCACCGACGCGCTTCTGCTGAGCTGAAACTGACAATTAATCAGTTACGGCTGGAAGTCGTCGCAGTCGAAGCGCGGGCGATCCGCAGGCCGGGCCACTGGCAACGGTCGCTCGTCCGCACGGCGGCGAAGTACGGTGTGCGCATGGCTATGCATGGCCGAAGACGGGGGGTCGCAACGATGACGAACGGAGTGCGGGCGCACCAGCGCGAGCAGACGCGTCGTACCTTGCTGCGGGAGAGCCGACGCCTGTTCTCGACCCTGGGGTACGCCTCGGTGGGGCTTTCGGAGATCGTTCGGGCCGCCGGGGTGACCAAGGGCGCTCTGTACCACCACTTCGACAGCAAGGCCGAGCTCTTCCGGGCCGTGCTGGAGCAGGTGCAACAGGAGGTCGCCGCACACATCGCGGCCACGGCGGACGCGCAGGAAGACGCGTGGGACCAACTGACCCACGGATGCCAGGCGTTCCTCACCGCCTCCACCGATCCCGCGCTTCAGCGCATCATGCTCGTCGACGGGCCGGCGGTCCTCGGCTGGCGGGACTGGAGGGCGATGAACGAGGCGACCTCGGGCCGGCACCTGGCCCAGGCGCTCACCATCCTCATCCGCGAGGGAGCCATCCCCGCCCAGCCGGTCGCACCGCTGACGCATCTGCTGTCGGGGGCGATGAACGAAGCGGCGCTGTGGCTGACGGCGTCGGAGAACGCCGCCGATCTGGCCGACACACGGCAGGCGCTGGCACGGATGCTTGACGCGCTGCGAGCGAACTGACCTACCGGCGCGGCCTTCGGCCGGGCAAGCGGTGAACGGGTGGAAGTGCGGAGCGGACCGCAGGCCGGGGTGGCGGCACCGCCCTCGGCGGCATCACCGGGCCGCTGCTCTTCAACGGCCTGGTGAGCAGCGGGGAGCGGGCGCGGCGAGATCCGCCTCCGGCCGGTCGCCGGTCGCCGGTGGCGTCTGTGGCAGGTCAGGCGTCCGCGACGACGTCGATCCGGACGCCGTTGGGGTCAGTGAGCACGAGGTGCCTCTCGTCCGGACGCCCCGCCGCCCCCAAGGCGGCCAGGCGCTCCCAGTGCTCCCCCTCGCCGTCCACCGCGAGCGTGATCCGCACCGCGCGTACCGGCTGCCGAAGCGCCTCTGGCAGTGCGGGGTGGGAGTGGTCGAGCAGGGCGAGTTCGTGGCGCGGCCGCCCGGGCCGGCTGAGGCCGGCGTACCACTGGGTCGTGTACGTGGCTTCGAAGCCGAAGAGTCTGCTGTAGAACGTGCGGGATTCCCCCAGCCGCGAGGTGCAGATCACCGGACAGAAGCTGGTCAGCATGGAATGCCATCTCCGCTCACGTACCGACGGTATGCGAGATGAACCTAATCACATACCGTTGGCATGTCAACACGGCTCTCCATGCTCAACGAGCCGACGCCGGCGGGGATATGGCCATACGGCGCCCAGTTCGTTTCACGCAGGCCGGGCGTACCGCTGAGGTCACGGCCGCCCGCACTGCCCTCCGTCGGCGGGATGTGACGATCGGGCGCGCGCCTCGTTGAGAGGAGATGACCGTGTACCCGCTCAGAACGGTGTTGTGATGACGTCCCCTGCCGTGAACAGCTTCTATCCCGTGCTCTGCACCGAGCGGCTGCCCGAGGCCGTGGCGTTCTACACCACGCTGTTCGGATTCGAGACGACCTACACCAGCGACTGGTACGTCAGCCTGCGGCGACCCGAGCCGCCGCAATACGAACTCGCCCTGGTCTCCGCGGGGCACGAGACCGTGCCCGAGGGGTTCCGGCGGCCGGCGCAGGGGCTGCTCCTCAACTTCGAGGTGGCCGACGTCGACGCCGAGTACGCGCGCCTCGTGACGGGCGCCGGGCTGAAGCCCGAACTCGGACTGCGCAGCGAGGCGTTCGGCCAGCGGCACTTCATCGTGGCCGCCCCCGACGGCGTACTGATCGACGTCATCACCCCCATCGCGCCCACGGCGGCCTACGCGGGCGCCTACCAGGACGGGTCGGGCACCGGAACGTGAGAGGGGCGGCCCGCGTCGTACGACGC
>NZ_JBSGYQ010000133.1:0-4365 GCF_053610585.1 Streptomyces sp. NPDC054887
GCCACAACGCCGGTTGCTGACCGGCAGGAACGGCCGCAGCCGTTCCCACTCGGCATCACTCAGATCACCTCGCCCCATGCCCACATCAACGACCCAGGCACAGAGCAGTCACATGATCGTCCGGACAAGTCCTAGCGGGGACCGGCTTCGATCTCGTACTGCCGGATTAGCTCCTGATAGTCGGCAGGGTCCACGTCATGGTGCAAGGTGACGTTCGCCCCCTTGGTGACGGTGGCGATCTCGATCAGCAGCCGGTTGGCCTCTTCCTCGGTGGCGTACAGCCCGACATTGATCTGCGTCCCGACTGCGGCGGTGGCCCAGGGGACGGGGCAGGGCGGCGCGTGGTCAGGGACCGGGCACAGGATCAACGAGATGACTTCCTGCAACTCCTGTGCGTCCTTGCCTACGGGAACGTGAACGTGGATCTCGTAGACGCGCCTGCTTTGACCGGCCATAGGAGCCTCCTTCCCCCCGAGGATACGGGTGGGACAAGGGATGCGCCGCCGGATATCCCGCCTTTGCGATCTCCGGGCGCGGCGCCCGTGCGGGTCAGCGACGGTAGCTTTCCAGGGTGCGGCAGTGTCGCTTGTAGCTGCCCTTCTCGACGGGGATGTTGCGCTTGGCGGTGTTGACGGCCGCTCGCTCGGTAGGGCCGTTCCCCATGCGGTGCGCTTGGTGTAGGTGTGGCCGTTGCGGACGATGTCGCACTTGACCTTGGCGTGCCATTGCTTGCTGATGGCCGGGTCGTCCTGGGCGATGGAGTGGTGCTGAGCGGAGCTGTCCACGGTGGCAGCCGAGGTACCGGAGGTGAAGAGCCCGAAGGTCGCCGCAAGTACAGCCGCTCCTACGGCTGCGCCCCGGGCCAGGGTGATGAACTTGTTCATGAAGACATTCCCCTCAATTTCTTTGGACAGTCCTGACGAAACGGTCTCGGGCTGGTGTCGCCACTGGCGTCACCGAGAGTCACCCCCCTCCCACCGGAACCGGCCCGAGCTGCCGAATCGGCCGATTCCACGCCGCGGCACTCCGGGAACACTCCAGCAAGTCGGTCACCGCCTTCGCCGCGAGGCTGCTGTCGGTCGCGACTATGGCCATGCGCAGGCCAACCCGTTGTTCTGCGCATGGGATCGTCAGATCTCCTATGGGGGATGACGTATCGCCGCCCAACGCTATTGATCAAACGCAAGCGGTAGCAATGGCCCTTTCAGTCATGGCTGACTCGAACAGGCCCTCGCCGATCAGCCAGGAGCCTCCAAAGGGCCCTGCCCCTATGCGCACACCCCACAAAGACCACCCGATTCGGACGCCGCCCTCGAGAACTCGTCCGCCTCGCACACTCCAAGATCGGTAAGAGGACGGCTTCTAACGTGCGTGGCTTGGAAAGAGCAAAGACGCGTGACGGTATTCGTTGAGATCTCTACCAACAGGCTTGCTGGGCAGCGACTTTACCTATCGCGAGAGCGTGATGACCATCACGTAGACGTCAACTGGCTCTAGATCACGCCGTTTGGATATGTTGGGCAGCACACCAACAGGGCTGACCACCTGGTTGGACAATGGTCACGGGGGATCAGATGGCGGCGGCCGGGCGTCACGTGAGCGTGTGAATCCAATTGCGGGATAGGGATCTCCAGTCGTGGCGGCGAGGCGTTCGTTTCGCCAGCCCATGCACTTTAGCCTTAGCCGGATCGCCGTTACGCATACCTGCATCTCACCCTTCACTTACCAAGAGATGAAGGTTGGAGTGCGTCGAAATCAACACAGGCCTGTGGGTCCTGTGATCAGCATGGCTTTAGCCGGTGTTCTGCTGGGAGGCATTCCTGCCCAGGCGCAGCAAGTTGAGCTTCCGAAGCCTTTGGGCTCACTTGCCTTGAGCGAAGAGCCCGCGAGTGTGCCGCTTACCGGTGTGGCGGACGTAGAGGCCGCTGGCTGCAGCGACACCGCAGCGGGCTCAACCGAGCAACTCGAGGGCGTTTCCAAGGTTTGCGTCGAGAGCGTGCAGACGCCCGTCGCTGGGCCGGAAGAGCCGGCGGATGACCACGCGTCCGACCCGTTCGCGGCTGCCGCTGCGACCTGCGCCGCGACGCCGGGGCAGTGGTCGTACACACGGTTCACCGCTTGCCAGAAAGACGCCACGACGACCTACACGCAGGTGGACGCCAGGGGCAGGATCACCGGTGTCGGCACCATGAAGGTATCCGGCTCCATGAAGCTGAGCGCCACCAGCGGTAAGTGGACCGAGAGCCTCACGGTCAAGATAGTGAACACGAGCGGGAGCGTCAGGAGCGTGAACCTCCGCCTGGACGCCGACTGCACCGGTCCCTGCGCCATGGTGAAGAAGTCGGCCTGGACGGGCATCAAGACCCTCAGGAAGGGTCAGTCTGCATCCGGCACCGTCACGTACCAGGACGCCCCCGCCAAGGGGGTGAGCCGCCTGACCAGCACCAAGTACAACCTCTTCATGAACCAGAGCGGTGACGTGCCCATCAAGCCGAACGTCACCTGGACCAACCCTCGCAAGATCCGGTGCGACAACCCCGTGGGCAGCACACCGGGATGCGTCTACCCCGACGTCAGGGCGGTCTTCGACCTCTCCATCGCCAAGCACGGCGCCGCGGCAGCCACCTATGGATGGGCGCAGCAGAATCTTCCCGACCGGTGGGGCGACAAGACCCCACTGTCCCGGCTCGCTAACGAGGCGGCCGCAGAGAAGAACCGGGCGAAGGTATGCGACCAGCTGCCGGACCCCTTCGTGCGCCGGCCGGACCTCGTGCCTGATGACTCGTGCGACGAGTTCCCCTTCGCTGGCACCTATCAGAGCGGCGCTCTCCTCACCACGAATGACAAGTGTGCTGAGATCGTGCCGAAATTCGAGAACGGCCAGTGGATGATCTATGAGGCTCGTGAGGACAAGCCCGTGACCTTCACTGAGCGCTGTGTGCGCGGGCATGTCTCCACCCCCGTGAACACCCGCGCCGGGGGCGCACTCGGCAACTTCGCCAAGCTGCAACGTGTCTTGGAGGCTGAGAAGTGCCAGATGTCCATCACCGCCTGACGTCAAGCCGGGCTCCGGAAGCCTTGACCAACCCGGAGCCCGGCCACCTCCCCAACCTGGAGAACACATGGACACGCCCACCTCCGCCTGGGAGTGGACCGGAGACTACGGCCTGGGACTGTGCATCACCTTTACCAAGAGCCGCAGCTCGGGCGACGTCTTCCGCGCCTCTAGGCGGTGATACGAACAACGGCCGTGAGCCGGGGCACGCCGTGGCTGTCGGGGGCAGATGCCACATGCCCCAGGCGTAGGCTTTCCCAGCCCGGCGGGACAGCAGGACCTCGGGGCCGGCGGCGCCGTCACGGCGCAGGATCAGGTGGACGTCGACCAGCTCCCGGTGCCGCCGCTCGCCGCTCACGACGCGGCCCCGGGCCGACGGGCCAGCAGGACGGTGAACAAGGCGTCTTCACGCAGGGTCCCGCCGCGGGCGTATGCGTCGAGCAACTGGCGAACCTTGGCCTCGAATTCCTTGTGCCGGTCGGCGAAGAGGTCGGGCCGGGCGATGCTGGTGCTGCGAGGTAACCGACGACCGACTCCGGCGTCCACGCGCGGGTGACAGGGAAGCGGTGCTCGCTCACATCACTGAGCGGCGAGGCGGACAGGTCATCCCCGTAGGAGCGCCCGGGCTCGGTATACGTGCCGCAGGAGCCTGCGCGGCGGCCAGGGCCGAGGTAGATCTGGATCAGCTCGCGCAGCGCGACCGTCCAGTCGGCGTCGTAGGCCTATATGCTGCCGTCCCCCATGACCGCCACGGCGGCGTGCGGCGCGGCCACCCGGTCCACCATTTCCAGGACGGCCGGGCGGTCCATCTAGTGGAACGCGCGGCAGCAAGTAACCAGATCAGGGCGCCGCCCGGGCCCTTCGGGGACAAAGGTGTGGGCCTCGCCGACGTACGCGGAGACCGTGCACGCTCTCCGAGGAGCGAAGGACGTGTTCCTCGGTCTCGGCCGCTGTCCTCGCGGGCTGGTGGTGGGGCCGACTGGAGCGATCGGTCGTATCGGCGAGGCCGAGCTGGCGGTAGCGGCTCACCCAGCGGGCTGCAGTCGAGTGGCTGGCCTGGAGCGCTCCGCGGCCCGATGCAGCGGCCAGCCGTCGTCCACGCACAGTGGGCGAGACGAAGCCGCCCAGTCGGCGTCAGGGGGGGCACGAGGGCCTCCTGGCTGGTGCAGATGTTTCATCCACACCGAACCGAGGAGGCCCTCACCCGTTCATGCACCTACTGAGGTTTTCGGGTTGTCGTCGGGTAGTGACGGTTCATGATCCCTGCGGTATGCCGGTGGGATGCGCTATCCGGAGGGTGGGGGCCTGAC
>NZ_JBSGYQ010000134.1:0-4153 GCF_053610585.1 Streptomyces sp. NPDC054887
CGGCGGCGCCGGTCCCCCGGGCCCGGCGCCGCCTTCGCGTCTCAGCCCTGGTTAAGCGGGTGAGGGGATCACCCGGGGGCCGTTAGGATTTCGCCCATGGCGGCCACTGGATCCGAGAAGCAGGGGACGAACGAAGGCGCGAAGGCCTTCTACGTATCGACCCCCATTTACTACGTCAACGACGCTCCTCACCTGGGCCACGCCTACACGACCGTTGCAGGGGACGTGCTCACGCGCTGGCACCGTCAGCGCGGCGAGAAGGTGTGGTACCTCACCGGCACGGACGAGCACGGTCAGAAGATCATGCGCACTGCCGAGGCGAACGGGGTCTCGCCCCAGGAGTGGTGCGACAAGCTCGTCGAGGAGGCGTGGAAGCCCCTCTGGGAGCACCTGAACATCGCGAACGACGACTTCATCCGCACGACGGAGAAGCGCCACACGGACCGCGTCCAGGAGTTCGTGCAGGACCTGTACGACAAGGGCGAGATCTACAAGGGCGGCTACGAGGGCCCGTACTGCGTCGGCTGCGAGGAGTACAAGCTCCCCGGTGATCTCATCGAGGCCGAGGACGGCACGAAGCTGTGCCCGGTCCACAAGAAGCCGGTGGAGATCCTCAAGGAGGAGAACTACTTCTTCAAGCTGAGCGAGTACGGCCCCAGGCTCATCGAGTTCTACGAGGCGAACCCCGGCTTCATCCAGCCGGAGTCGGCCCGCAACGAGGTCGTGAACTTCGTCAAGCAGGGACTCGAAGACCTCTCGATCTCGCGCTCGACGTTCGACTGGGGCGTTCCGGTCCCCTGGGACGACAAGCACGTCATCTACGTGTGGATCGACGCGCTCCTGAACTACGCGACGGCCGTCGGCTACGGCTCCGACCAGGCCAAGTTCGACGAGACGTTCCCGGCGAACGTGCACCTCATCGGCAAGGACATCCTGCGCTTCCACGCGATCATCTGGCCCGCGATGCTGATGGCGCAGGGCCTGCCGGTGCCGGGCCGGGTCGCCGCGAACGGCTGGCTGATGGTCGGCGGCGAGAAGATGTCGAAGTCGAACCTGACGGGCATCAAGCCGCAGGACCTGACCTCGCACTTCGGCGTGGACGCGTACCGCTGGTACTTCCTGCGCGCCATCGCGTTCGGCCAGGACGGCTCGTTCTCGTGGGAGGACTTCACCGCCCGCTACACGAGCGAGCTCGCGAACGACTACGGCAACCTCGCCTCCCGCGTGGCCGCGATGGTCGGCAAGTACTTCGGCGGCGCGCTGCCGGAGGCCACGGCCGCCGGTGACGCCGAGCGGGCCGTCCAGGAGGGCCTGGCGAAGGCGGTCGCGGAGGCCGACCGGAAGATCGGCGAGGAGCTGGACTTCCAGGGCGGCATCCTGGCGATCTTCGACTTCGTGAAGCAGGTCAACGGCTACATCACGGAGCAGGAGCCGTGGAAGGTGGCCAAGGACGAGTCGCCGGAGGGCAGGGCCCGCCTCGCGACGATCCTCTACACGGCGGCCGAGTCGCTGCGCGCGATGGCCGTCCTGCTGAACCCGGTCATGCCCGAGACGTCGCAGAAGCTGTGGGACTCCCTGGGCGCGGAGGCGCCGCTGGGCGCCCTGGCCGATCAGCCGCTCCTGGAGGCCGCCGACTGGGGCCGGCTGCCGGCGGGGGCGACGGTCACCAAGGGCGCGGTGCTGTTCCCGCGCCTGGAGGACCCGAAGAAGGCGTAGGCGCGGCCTGCCCACGGCGGTGCCGGTCCCGGGAGACTTCCGGGCCGGCACCGCCGTGTTTTTCGCTCGTACATCCGGGCGTAGTGCTCCGTTGTGCATCATATGAACGGGCATATGCCGCAACTGCGGTGATTATTGTCACCGCGCGTTGCGGCGACCACCGTGCACGGCATACCGTCAGCCGCCGAGCCTCCTCGTCGCTGTCCCCCCATACGCGCGCGCGAGGAACGGCACCCCCCCAGAACGGCTTCCCGGCCGATCGCCCCTCCCCGCCAGGAGTTCATTCACCGTGCTCGCCGCCGGACTCATATCCCGCCGCGCAAAGCAGCTGGCCGCACTGCTCACGCTGTTCGCCGCGTTCACCGCTCAGCTCGTCGGCGCCCTGCTGGCCCAGGTGCCGGTGTTCGTCGCCGGCGCGGCCGTAGGCCTCGCCCTCGACCTGTTCCTGCGGTACCGGCAGCCCCGACTGCTCGCGATGCTGAGCAGGGTGCGCTTCGACGTCACCGTCCGGCAGCTGCTGCGCGACATGATCATCCTGCTCGGACTGCTGCGTGTGGAGGACGTCCACCCGCTGCGCGAGCAGGCCCCGCTGACCGTCGCGCTGCTCCTGGTCTACGCCCTGCACTTCCTCTGCCAGGCGATCGCCGTGCTGGTCCGCCGCAGCCGCACGCTGCCGGTCGTCACGCGCAACATCGACGCCTCGCCGCTGAAGCTGTGCGCCGCTCCCCCGCGCATCCTGGCCCGCCGCCCCGGGCACCGCCTGCTGGCCTTCTCGGTGCCCGCCACCACGGGTCTGCTGGTCACCGCCGTGACCGGGAACGCGTACCCCGGCGCCGTGGGCACCGGTGTCTCCGTCCTGCTGATGGCGGGCGGCGTCGCCCGCCTGGTCATGTGGCTGCTGCCGGGCAAGCGTCCGGCGACCGCCGAGCAGACGCTGGAGTGGCTGGACACCTGGCTCGCGGAGTACCGGCCGACCGTGGCGATGTACTTCTCCGGCGGCACCTCGTCGGCGTACCAGGCGAACATGTGGCTCTCCACGCTCTCCGAGCTGGACGGCAAGCCGCTGATCGTGCTGCGTGAGCGGTTCATGGTGCAGAAGATCCAGGCGACCGACGTGCCCATCCTGTGCATCCCCCGGGTCGCGCACATGTTCGCGCTGGAGAACTCGACGCTGAAGATGATGCTGCACCCGGCGAACTCCGGTAAGACCTCGCAGGTCCTGCGCATCCCGTCGATCAAGCACGCCTTCACCAACCACGGCGAGAGCGACAAGCTGTCGAGCTGCAACCCGTACGCCAAGGCGTACGACGAGGTGTGGGTCGCGGGACCGGCGGCCCGCGAGCGCTACCGGCAGGCGGAGATCGGCGTCGACGACAAGGACGTCGTGGAGGTGGGCCGCCCGCAGCTGGCCCCGATCCAGCCCTGGGCGGGCGCGCCGAAGGGCACGTACACCACGGTGCTGTACGCCCCCACCTGGGAGGGCTGGGACGGCAACCCGGGCAACACCTCGGTCGTCCTGGCCGGTGAGAACCTGGTCCGCGCGCTCCTCGAGGACGAGGGCGTACGGCTGCTCTACAAGCCGCACCCGATGACGGGCTCCGTCGAGCCCGAGGCCGGCGCGGCGGACCGCCGCATCCGCGCCATGATCACCGAGGCCGCCGCCCGGCGCTCCGGCCCCCGGCCCGGCCTGGAGGCCATGGCCGAGCTCGCCCGCCGCAAGGACGAGCTCGACCGGCTCACGAGCACCGACTTCCGCCCCGGCGCGGACGAGCTGGAGCGGATGATGCTCCAGAGCACGCCCGAGGAGGGCCGCGCGGCGCTCGTCGCGGAGGCGACCGAGGCGTGGGAGGAGGCGTACTGGGCGTCGTTCCCCGAGTGGGAGCACCAGATCGTCGTCACGCCGCGGCTGGGCATCTACAGCTGCTTCAACCAGGCGGACCTGCTGATCAGTGACGTGTCGAGCGTCGTCTCGGACTACCTGTACAGCGAGAAGCCGTACGCCGTGGCCAACACCAGCGGCATGACGGAGGAGGAGTTCCGCGCGGCGTTCCCGACCGTGCGCGCCGCCGCCGTCCTCGCCCCGGACGCGTCGGGTGTGCCCGAGCTCCTGGAGGCCGTGCGCAACCCGGAGAAGGACCGTTACCAGGCGGCCCGCGCGGAGCTGAAGGCCCACCTGCTCGGCCCGTCCGACCCGCCCTCCCTGGTCCGTTTCAACGCGGCGGCCGTCGCGCTGTGCGCGCAGGCCGACGAGCGCCGCGCGCTGATGACGGCCCACCTCACCGAGGGCATCCCGGCCCAGCGCGGCCCCGGCTCCCCGGCCGGCCCGCAGGAGGCGGAGCCGGGCACGGAGGACTCGCAGGAGCCGGTCACGGCTTAGGGCGGCCGGTGACCGCCCGCCGCGGGGCGGGCGGTCACCCCCCCCGCGGCCCCGCGGCGC
>NZ_JBSGYQ010000135.1:0-3999 GCF_053610585.1 Streptomyces sp. NPDC054887
GCCACAACGCCGGTTGCTGACCGGCAGGAACGGCCGCAGCCGTTCCCACTCGGCATCACTCAGATCACCTCGCCCCATGCCCACATCAACGACCCGGGCACGGAGCAGTCACATGATCGTCCGGACAGGTCCTAACTGGCCAACTACGACGCTCACGGATGGGGACGAGTGGTGCGGGGCGCGACCTGGTTCGGAGGTCGAGGCGGCCGCCGATGGCCAGCAGCTCAGGGTCCGCGCAGGCGGTGAGGAGTATCCGGGCGCGGTTTCGAAGGGCTTCGTCCTGGCGGATGACGCGATCTTCGACTCCCGAGCGGATGACCCGGGCGTCGCCGTCGGCGAGAGCGGCAAGTCGGCGCACGTGGTCTTCGGTCAATGCGTCGGGGCCAAGTGCTTCCAGGGCGTCGCAGGTACCCATGGGATCGGCGTCCGATGCGGCCGACCGCAAGGCAGCCTCGGCGAGCGCGGTACGGTCCAGCGAGCCGGGTTCGGCCACAGCCGTGAGGGCCAGCACTGCGGCCGGTGCCTGTGCCGGATCGTCGAGGGAGGCTTCCAGGCGGGCGGCGAGCGGCCGTCCCGCGGGGCCGAGGAGGGCCGTCGTGCGGGCGGTCCGCACTACCGACCACCGGGACCAGGGGTTCTGTTCGGCGCGCGCGAAGACCGAGTCCAGAACGGCAACCACCGCGTCCGCGTCCTTCGTGACACGCCACAGAGCCTCCGCGAGGGCCGTGTCCATATCCAGGGCAGGCGTGGTCTCACCGTTCGTGCCGCTCAGCGCCTCGCGGAGGGCAGGCACAAGCGCCGCTGCCCGGGGGCCGAGCGCACTGGTCATACTGGCAGCCTCCCTGAGCTGGCTTGCGCCACGCCGCAGTTCCTGTTCGAGGCAGTGCATCAGGGGCGCGCACTCGCCGTCGAGGTCGTGCAAGGCCTTCGCCGCGGAGAGGGCTCCCTGCTCGCCCACCGCCCGCAACGCGGTGACGGCCCGGCCGCGGTCCGCCGGGGCGCAGTCGGCGGCGACGGAGGCGATGGCTCGGGCGGCCTGGCCGGGATAGTGCGCGAGCGCCGCGCACAGCTCGGGCAACGCCGACGCTGCTTCCGCGCCCCACCCCGCCACCAGGTTCGTCAGCTGCCAGGGTTCGTTGCCGCTCAGGGCCTCGGGCCGGGCCAGGCGGTCGCGAACCGCGTCAAGGAGTTCGCCGTTGTACGGGAAGGCGGAGTCCTCCGGGCTGCGGAAACCGGCGGCAGCGTCGAGGGCCCGCGGGCGCCGCCCGAGGCCGGCGGCCAGGAACGGGGCCGACTGTGCGGGCGCGACGCGTACGAGCGCGGCCAGGGCCCGGTCCGCATGGTCGTCGTCGTGGTCCGAGTTGCGTCCGGCGAGGGGGATGAGGATGTCCGCAGCCGGTGCGGCGACGGTGCCCAGCCGGCCCAGGAGGGACGACATGGCGACCACCGACTCCTCGTCGACGGCCGCCGCTCGCAGGTTCCACACCAGTCGCCGCGGGGCACTGCGGGAGAGCATGCAGGCGCGGTCGGCCGCCCAGAGGCCTTCAGCCCGCACCTCCGCCCGACCGTCGTGCAGGGCTGCGTCGACCAGTGCGAACGCCGCCTCGCGCTCCATGCTCCGGCCCCTTCCCAGGAGCGCCTCGACGACGGCGGCCAGTGGCTCGCCGCGTTCGAGGTCAAGATCGGAGCACAGCGGGTCGGCGGGCAGCAGGGACAGCATCGTCGAGTGCAAGGGCTCGATCCACGGAGCTCCTGCGTCGAGGGAGGCGAAGACGCCCGCCATGCGCACCTCGGCCGCCTGGGACGGGTCCAGGACGGTGGCCGCCACCGCCGCTCCGCCCCGCGGGTCGAGCCGCGTGATCCCGGCCAGAACCTCCGCGCGCACGGTGGGTTCGAGTTCCTCGTCCCAGCGCGCGCGCAGGGCGGGGAGCGCGATCGAGGTCGCGCGGGTGTGGGACACCGCCCAGGCCGCGGTCCGGCGGACCTCCGGCTCGGGGGAGGCCAGCAGGGGCAGTAGCAACGGGAGCCGGTCCGCCACAGCCGCCCGGACCGCACCCGGTGCCACGCCGTACTCGTCCTCGCTCTCGGCCATGCCGCCGAGCAGTGCCAAGATGTCTGCCGTGCGGTGGCCGGCCGCCGCAATCTCTGCCAGGAACGGCACCGCCTCCACGCTGGCGGCGTAGACCGTCCCCTGGTGCAGAACGCTCCCGTACAGCTCGGACAACGCCTCATCCGCCGCATCCACGTCGGCGCCGGTCAGAGCCCGCAGCAGATCGGGAATGTCCTCCGCGCTGCCGTACGCATGGGAGAGGGAAGACCAGGGCCGGGTATCCAGGCCGTCGAGCGGGTGTACGAGATCCATGCCGATCATCGTGCCAGCCACCTCTGACATGACCCGACCACCCACGACGCTCACCGGGGTCAGCCAGAGCGCTCACGGGGCACCTACAGCACTCGGCATCAATTGTGACCGAGCACCGTAGACGACCCAGTTGCACAACTTCGATGCTCAGCCTCCAGGCGGGGAACGTCATGGGTTCAGGGTGTGGTGGCGTGCCGCATCACAGCAACGCAGTGATGTCCTCCCGGTTATCCGGCAAGCCGGCCGCGCGGAACCACAACCAGTTGCCGCGGATGCTGCCTGTCGCCTCGTCGGTGTCCACGAACGCCCGCAGCAGGGCGCGTTGGGCGGAGGTGAGCGAGTGGGCTGGGTCGTAGCCACCGGGAAAGCCCCTGAACAGGATCGGCCCGCGTTCGTTGTCGACGACGGACCGATTGCCGGCGGCCACCATGGCGATGGCCACCGGTGCCACCTCCTCGAACGATGCGGCCAGGTCAAGGGCGGAACGCAGCACGGTGAACCGGAACCATCCGTCGATCCCTCGCAGCGGCTCGGGGAACCATCCATCCGTCGTGTGGGGGTCCCGCAGCGCGTCGAGGAGCACGGCGAGAGCACGTGGCCGATCGACTCGGACGGGACCGAGCGCGGCGCAGACCCGCACGGCCGGGTCGGTGTCGGCGAGCAGGTCGGAGGTGTCCATCCCCCAAAGACTCAGTGCCCGCGCCACGGCGGCGCGCTCCCGTCGGCCGGTCGTGGAGCCCAGCCTGATCCGCAGCAGCGCGGCGGCGCGCGGTATCCGGTCGGTAAGGGCCGGGGCGGCAAGGAGAGGCGTTGCTGCGCTGAGGGCGGTCTCAAAGACGTGGGGGTCGCAGGAGGAGAGGAACGGCTCGACGGCGTCATACAGGGTGGTCCTGATGTCTCGGCACGCTTGCAGTGCGGCGAGCTCGTCGGAGTCGAGTTCGCCTCGCGTGTCTTCGTGCCAGGGTTGCCATTCCCAGTTGGCTCGGTCCCGCGTCGGATCCTCCCCATAGGCGGCTGACTCAGCCACCTGACCCAGCCAGCCGAGCAGGGCGGCCCGCAAGCTGCGTGGCGGACCGTCGTCCCAGGGGAAGTGCCCCTCGTGCTCGGCAAGGCCCACGGGATGGTCGAGGATCGCGGCGACGAACAGCGCCGCGGGCGCGGTGACCGTGTACAGCGAGCCCTGATGCAGCACGCCCATGTCCAACGTGGCCAACGCCTCGGATCGCACCTCGGGATCTTCGTCCACGAGGGAGCACAGGGAGACTGGTATGTCCTCGCCCGAACCGTAGGCGTGCCGGTGAGAAGCCCAGTCCGTCTCCAACAGCAGTTCTCGAGCCGCTGCTGGCAACCCGCCCAGGACTCGCGTCATGCGGGCACTTTCGCTATCCGTCATGCACGCACCCTGCCAGCCCCCACCGACAACGCCCTCCTCTTCGGAACCTAACGGGACAGAAGCAGCGCGCCGCCACCGGGGGCCATCTATCGCTCCGAAGGGCCAACTGGCGCGCTCAAGGGCCAGGTGTCGCCCTCAGGCACATAATTTGTGGTCGGGTAGCCGGAGACCATTGCTGATCCCCGGCCCCCTCAGAACCGGACGTGCGAGCTTTCCCCGCATCCGGCTCAAGCAAGCCCCATGG
>NZ_JBSGYQ010000136.1:0-3560 GCF_053610585.1 Streptomyces sp. NPDC054887
GGCGTGCTCGCGGCACGCCGGGCCGGGGCGCTGTGGAGCGGCGCCGGTCAGCTCGCGCCGGCCGCCGGCAGTGTGCCCGTGCGGGCCACCTCGGCGTACCAGCGGGCGCTCGCCTTCGGGGTGCGGCGGCCCGTCGGGTAGTCGACGTACACCGCGCCGAAGCGCTTGCTGTATCCGTACCCCCACTCGAAGTTGTCGAGCAGCGACCACAGGAAGTACCCGCGGACGTCCACCCCGGCCTCGATCGCCCGGTGCACCGCCGTGAGGTGGCCGTGCAGGTACGCGATCCGGTCGGGGTCGACGACCTCGCCGCTCGGGTCGATGTAGTCGTCGAACGCCGCGCCGTTCTCGGTGATCACCAGCGGCATGTCAGGGAAGTCGGCCTTGAGCCGGAGCAGCAGTTCGTACATGCCGCTGGGGTCGACGGCCCAGCCCATCGCCGTCCGGTCGCCCGGCGGCAGGTGGAAGTTGACCGAGTCGGCGCCCGGCCACGGGCTGTGGGCGCTGTTGCCGTGTCCGTCGGAGCCGTGGCCGGCGCCGTCGGTGGCGGCGGAGACGAGGGTCGGCGTGTAGTAGTTCACACCGAGGAAGTCGAGCGGCTGGCGGATGACGGCGGTGTCGCCGTCCCGCACGAACCCCCAGTCCGTCAGGTGGGCGGTGTCGCGCAGCAGGTCCGCCGGGTACTCGCCGCCGAGGAGGGGGCCGGTGAACACGCGGTTGGCCAGCGCGTCGATGCGGCGGGCGGCGTCCGCGTCCTCGGCGCTCGCGGTGAGCGCGCGCACGTGGTGGACGTTGAGCGTGATGGAGACCTGGGCGTCGCCGGGCAGGCTCGCGCGCAGGGCCTGCACGGCCTGCCCGTGGGCGAGGTTGAGGTGGTGTGCGGCGCGCAGCGCGTCCACCGGGTCGGTGCGGCCCGGCGCGTGGACGCCGGACGCGTAGCCGAGGAAGGCGCTGCACCAGGGCTCGTTGAGGGTCGTCCAGGTGTAGACGCGGTCGCCCAGGGCGTCGGCGGCCAGGCCGGCGTACTCGGCGAAGCGCTCGGCGGTGGCGCGCTCCGGCCAGCCGCCCATGTTCTCCAGTTCCTGCGGCAGGTCCCAGTGGTAGAGCGTGGCGACGGGCTGGATGCCCTTCTCCAGCAGCTCGTCGGTCAGCCTGCGGTAGAAGTCCAGGCCCTTCTGGACGGCGGGTCCCCGGCCGGTGGGCTGGACGCGGGGCCAGGCGAGGGAGAAGCGGTAGGCGCCCACGCCGAGGTCGGCCATGATGGCGACGTCCTCGCGCCAGCGGTGGTAGTGGTCGGTGGTGATGTCCCCGGTGTCGCCGTTGTGCACCTTGCCGGGGGTGCGGGAGTAGGTGTCCCAGATGGACGGAGTGCGTCCGTCCTCCGCCGCTGCTCCTTCGATCTGGTAGGCGGCGGTCGCCGTGCCCCAGAGGAAGTCGGGCGGGAACACACGGCCTTCGTCGTTCCGGGGGCCGGTCGCGGTGCGTCGGATTGCGGTGACCACGTACGTAGGTCCTTCCGAGGGGGGAGGGGTGGGGTGCGTTGCGTGAGGGCGGGCCGGCTCAGCCCTTGACCGCGCCCTGCATGATGCCGCCGACGATCTGGCGGCCGAAGACGACGAACATCGCCAGCAGCGGCAGCGTGCCGAGGAGGGCGCCGGCCATGATGAGGGACTGGTCGCGGATGTAGCCCGCGCTCAGCTGGGTGAGGGCGACGGGGACCGTCGGGTTGGTCATGTCGAGCACGATGAACGGCCAGAAGAAGTCGTTCCAGGCGTGCACGAACGTGATCATGAACAGGACCGCCATGGGGGCCCTGGCGATCGGCAGGACGATGCTCCAGAAGATGCGCAGCGAGTGGGCGCCGTCCACCCGGCCCGCCTCGACGAGCTCGTCGGGCAGCGCCTCGGTCAGGTACTGCCGCATGAAGAACACACCGACCGCGCTGACCAGGGTGGGGAAGATGACGGCGGGCAGCTTCTGCCCCCACCCGAGTTCCGTCATCATCATGAACAGGGGGACGACGCCGAGTTGCGGCGGCACCATCATCGTTCCGATGACGAGCATGAGCAGGATGTTGCGTCCCTTGAAGCGCAGTTTGGCGAAGGCGAAGCCGGCCAGTGTCGCGAACAGCACCGTGGACAGGGCGATGACCCCCGCCACGATGAAACTGTTGAGCATGGCCTTGCCGAGTGCGGCGTCCTGCCACGCCTTGCCGAGGTTCTCCAGCAGGTGCGGTCCCGGCAGGAACGGCGGCGGGGTCTGGCTGACGCGGGTGTTGTCGGTCGACGCGGCCACCATCGTCCAGTACAGCGGGAAGAGGGAGAACAGCGCGGCGACGGTGAGCAGGAGGTAGGTGACGGGGCCGGCGTGGTGCTGGCGGCCGGCGCCCGGCCGCAGCCGCGTGAGCAGCCGTCGCCGGGCCGGCACTCCGCCCCCGGAGGGCGGCTGTTGCGGGCGGACGTCCGTCCGGACGTGGAGACTGTCGGTGGTCATGGCGGGATCGCTCCTGGTCAGGACGTACGTACTGAGGACGCTCGGCGGGACGCGAGGCGCTGGACGACCCGCTGGACGACGAAGACGAGGATCAGCAGCAGGAACATCACCCAGGCGACGGTGGCCGCGCGCCCCATCTGGTAGTTCTTCCAGCCCTCTTCGTAGAGCAGCAGTCCGAGGGTCTGGTACTGGTTGTCCGCTCCGCCGGTGACGCCCATGGGGCCCTGGCCGAAGATGAGCGGCTCGCCGAAGAGCTGGGTGGCGCCGATGGTCGACAGCACGATGGTGAAGACGATGGTGGAGCGGATGCCGGGGACCGTGACCGAGATGAACTGCTGCCAGCGGGAGGCGCCGTCGATGGCGGCCGCCTCGTAGCGCTCACGGGGAACGGCCTGCATGGCCGCCAGGTAGAGCAGCGCGTTGTAGCCGGTCCAGCGCCAGATCACGATGGTGGAGATGGCGACCTGCGCGGCCCACTTGTTGTTCTCCCAGTCGACGTTGTCGACACCGACCAGGCTCAGCATCCAGTTGATCATGCCGAAGTCGCGCTCGAAGAGCATCGTGAAGACGAGCGCCGCCGCGCCGACCGATGTCGCGTACGGGGTGATGGCGGCGACGCGGAAGAACGTCGAACCCCGGAGCCGGTAGTTGAGCAGGTGCGCCAGGCCCAGCGCCATCATCAGCTGCGGCACGGTGGAGAGCACGCCGAGGGTGATGGTGTTGAGCAGCGCGTTCCAGAAGCGTGCGTCCTGCCATAGCTGGACGTAGTTGTCGAACGCCACCCACTCCATGACGTTCATGGTGGCGAGTTCGACCCGGTGCAGGGATATCCAGGCGGTGTACACGAGCGGGTAGAAGCTGAAGGCCGCGAACACCACGAAGAACGGTGTGATGAAGGCGTACGGCGCTCCGCGCAGGTCCAGCCGGTGGAGCAGCGTGCGCCGCCGCTGGCGCGGGCGTTCCCGTTCGCCGGTCCGGGTTGTCGGGAGGGAGGTGGCCACGAGAGGGCATCCTTCGTGAGACGTGGGTGGGGCTGCGGTGTCCCGGCGACCGCCGGGGATCGCGGC
>NZ_JBSGYQ010000137.1:0-3086 GCF_053610585.1 Streptomyces sp. NPDC054887
GGCCGGGGCCGGGGGGGCGGCGCGCCCGGGCGCCGCCGCCGCGGCCGCCGCGCGGGGGGGCCCGGGGGGGGCCGGCCGCCCGCCCGGCCCCCCCCCCCCGGCCCCCGCTCAGCGCGCGGTCACCTGTAGACGATGTCCGAGGACGTGTACTTGCAGTGGTTGGCGTCCGGGCCCGACCCGTTGGTCACCGGCTCGGCGCCCGTGCTGTTGCCGATGTACTTCTGGCACGGCACGATCTTCCGGCCGCTGTCGCCCACGACGGTGATGTTGCGCAGTGCGGCGCTGTCACCGTAGTTGGTGTTGATGCCGACGAGCCGCGAGCCGGGGGAGGTCACCTCGACCGTGTCGAAGATCGACGTGCGCTTGTACTGCTTCGAGCAGTTCCCGCAGGAGCGGTACAGCGTCTTGAAGTCCTGCACCGCGAACTTCGAGACGACGAGCTTGCCTCCGCCGTTGTGCTGGAACACCTTGTCGGCCGCCTTCCTGGCGCCGCCGCCGTACACCGTGTAGACGGCGGAGGCGCCGCCCTTGAAGGTGGCGGCGTCCTCGCCGACGTCCTCCCACCAGACGTTCTGCAAGGTGCAACTGCCCTTGCAGTGGATGCCGTCCGCACCGGGCGCGCCGATGACGACGTTCTTGAGCGTCGCGCCGTCGGCCAGCTCGAATATCGGGTCCTGGCCCTCGTTCTGGCCGTCCCCGGCCAATGCGCCCGAGCCGTAGAACTTCTTGTACCCGCCGTCCTTCACGCCGGAGACGGGGATGGTCGCGGGCACCGCCTGGCTGCCGTTCGGGGTCGGCCAGGTCGCGGCGGAGGCGGTGGGGGTCAGCGAACTGAAGGCGAGGAGTCCGGCGGTCAGCGCGAGGGCGGCCGCGCCTCCCAGGCCGGCGCGTCGGCGCGCCTTCCTGTTCCTGTGCTGGTGGGTCATGGGCGGAAGGTCCTTCCGGGGGGACGGTGTGGGGGATCGAAGGGACGTGTGAGCAGGGCCCGGCGCACGTGCGCGCGCCTTGTGCCACCGTCAAGTCGCCGCAGCTCACAGGAAGGTTGCCGCCCTCCGGAGATTTTCGGAACGGCTGCGCGCGCCGCCCGGCCGGAGTCTCGCCGCACACGGCCGCCTCGCCGGACGGCGGCCTGCCGGCGCGTGATTTAGTAGGGAGTCAAACAAATCAGGGGCCCGGCGAGCGTCGCCCCGGAGGCCGCACACCGACGCAGGCAGGAGGGAGACGGCCCGTGGACACAGGCGCGCCGGATGCCGCCGCGGAGTTCCATGACTTCTTCGAGCGCCACCACGCCGGCCTCGCCCGCCTCGCCCACCTGCTGACGGGGGACCCGGACGCCGCCGACGACCTGGCGGCCGACGCGCTCGTCGCCGTCTGGCACCGCTGGGACCGCGTACGGGCCGCCGAGCACCCGGCGGCGTACGCGAGGGGCGTCGTCGCCAACCTGGCGCGCAGCCGGATACGCGGCGCCGTACGGGAACGCCGCCGGATCGCCCTGTTCTGGCCGCACCGCGCCGAGCACGCCGAGGGCCCGGACGTGCCGGCCGTCGTCGACGTGCGGGAGGCGCTGCGCGCGCTGCCGTTCCGCAAACGCGCCTGCGTGGTGCTGCGCCACGCCTTCGACCTCTCCGAGCGGGACACCGCCCTGGCACTCGGAATCTCGGTCGGTACGGTGAAGAGCCAGACCTCGAAGGGCGTGGCGCAGCTGGAGAAGCTGCTGGGAAGCGGGACCGCGGAGGAACTCGTGGGAGGGAGGCGCTGATGGACGACGAACTCCGCCGACGGCTGGGCGAGGCGGCCGAGGCGCACCGGCCCGACCGCGCCCGGATGCTGGCCAGGGTGGAACGCGGCATGGCCGCCGAGCCGGCGCCGCCCGACCGCCGGCCCGGCGCCCCGGGTGTGTGGCTGCGCGTCGCGGGCGCGACCGCCGCCGTGGTGGGGGCGCTGGTGGCGGGCGGCTACGCGGTGACCTCCGTGACGCGCGACGCCGGGCCCGCGCACGTGACGGCGCCGCCCCCGGCCGGCACGGACCGGGTCCGGGAGGCGGCCCGGGTGTCGGCCGACGGCTCGGTGGACCCGCACAGCAATCGGTACTGGGCGCAGAGCAACGTGCGGCTGAAGACCAGCGAGCCGCTCACCGCCCTCACGGTCGAGCTGCGCGTCCGTCAGACGGGCGGTGTCACACACACCGGCAGTTGGCGCTCCCTCCCGGCCGACGACGTCACGGTCTCCGTACGGGAGGAGGGCGGGGCCCTCGTCTTCCGCTGGAAGCTCAAGGAGGGCCGTACGGTCCCGGCCGGCACCCACGTCTTCGCGGGCCAGTACAACCACGCGGAGGGCGACCGGGACGCGGGCGGTGACACGTACGCGGCGGCGGCGAAGCCGGTCGCGTCGGACGCCCGGCGGGTGACCGTGCGCGGCGCGTTTGGATCGTCTCAGCAGGCGATGCCCTGAGAGCGCAGCCACTCGCACTGGGTCTCGCCGGAGGTCTTGCCTCCGTCGTACGCGCGCGGGTCGCGGTAACCCGGCCCGACGGGCTCGTGCGGCTCGAACACGCCGTCGCCGTCCAGGTCGCCGCCGTCGGGGTCGATGGTGCCGCCCGGGTTGCGGCACGCCGAGCGGTCGGCGGGGTCCGTGGTGCAGACGCGGCCACGCTCCGCCGCGGACCCCGTCGGATCGGACGCCGAGTCCCTGGCGGGGGCCTTCTCGGCGCGGCGTTCGGCGGCCTCGCGCGCCGCCGCGCCCTGCGCGGTGGCCTGGTCCCGCACCGCGCCGGTGAGCGAGGAGCCGAAGGCAGGGGACACCCGGGCCGGCTCCCCGGCCTGCCGGGCGGCCGGAGGATCACTGGAGCCGCACGCCGACAGCGTGAACGGCAGGCCGGTGACCAGGAGGACCGAACCGACAAGTGCGGCGGCCCGGCGGCGGGTGGGGAACGGTGCGACCATAATGCGCCCTATGAGCGATTAGCGGTGTTGGCTCCCTCACACTACGGCGCTGCGGGAGAAACGGTCAACGCCCGCAGAACCGGCCCCGGCGGGCGGCCGTGTGCCGTGCGGCGCCCGCCCGCCGGGCTGCGGGCAGCGCCCGGC
>NZ_JBSGYQ010000138.1:0-2555 GCF_053610585.1 Streptomyces sp. NPDC054887
CGCTCAGTGTGCGACACGAGGTCGCTCCAGGTAAGTAAGGACAGCTGTATGAAGGGAAGTTGAGGAGGCTGGACTTCGGGCCAGTGTCCAGGGCCCGTCCCCGCGCTCCCATGCGTCGCTGGTAACGGCGGGGTGTGAAGCGGAGCGTTCAAGCCCAAGGGTGTCCCGGCCATCGGGTTGCAACAGGTGAGGGGAAGGCTGGACGGGCGAACGAAAGTGAACCCTCGATGATGCCTCGTGACTTTAAGACCGCGTCGATGGCGTGTTGGCGGCGGTTACAGGACCCGGTGCTGAAAGGCGCCAAGTGACCTTCGGGTAACTGAGCCCGGAGTGAGGACACCGCTGGTCCCGGGGTAGAGGGGGCGCCCACCCCAGCCGCGTCTTACTGGTGCGGAACGTGGAAACCCCGACGGGGTCCAAGCCACCGGCTTGGTAGGCCGACCGCAAGGAAGGCTGAAGTCCCCGGCGGGAGAAGGAAGATCCAAGAAGCGAAGGCCGGCGGGCCGAAAGGCCAGAGGAAACCGGGAGATCGGGACCTTCACCCGCTCTCGCATAACTCGCCGGATACGGACCCATGTTGGTCCGGCCCGAAAGGGTGCCCACGTGGATCAGGTGAGCCTTTGAAGTCACCACTGCAAGGAAGCCGGAACCGAGGGACAAGTTTGACACCGGAGGCGAACATGGAGGTCACGGCACCTGTCGCGGCGCCCTCGCCTGCGGTGAACGGACCCGAGGGCGACTTACTCGACTGGCACGGCATCGACTGGGCCACCTGCGAGGAGAACGTACGGCGGCTGAGGCAGAGGATCTTCAAGGCGACGCAGGACGGGGACCTCAAGAAGGTCCGCAACTTGCAGAAGCTCATGCTGCGAAGCCGCAGCAACACGCTGATCAGCGTGAAGCGGGTGACGCAGCAGAGCAGTGGTCGCATGACCGCTGGCATCGACGGGGAACGGGCCCTCACGCCAAAGGCGAGAGGCACGCTGGCGGCCGAGATTCATCGGTCGTCGATGCCCTGGAAGGCCAGGCCGGTCAAGCGAGTGTTCATCCCGAAGAGCAACGGGAAACAGCGACCGCTCGGCATCCCGGTCATCCGTGACCGGGTCCTCCAGGCGCGCGTGAAGAACGCGCTGGAGCCCGAGTGGGAAGCGCGGTTCGAGCCGAGGTCCTATGGCTTCCGGCCCGGCCGCAGCTGCCAGGACGCGATATCCGCGATCTTCTGGACGGTGAAGGGTAAGAACCCGAAGCGTCTGTGGGTCCTGGACGCGGACCTGTCGGCGGCGTTCGACCGCATCGACCACGACCACCTCATGACCATGCTCGGCCAGTTCCCTGCCAGGGACCTGATCGCGGGGTGGCTGAAGGCGGGCGTGATCGACCGCGGCCGGTTCGCACCGACCGAGGAGGGCACTCCTCAAGGCGGTGTGATCAGCCCGCTGTTACTGAACGTTGCTCTGCACGGACTGGAACAGGCCGCAGGGTGCCAATACACGGTTCGGACCGGGCGCGAGCCCGGCGCCGCCCCGGGCACTCCGGTGCTGGTGAGGTATGCCGACGACTTCGTCGTGCTCTGTCACGACGAGGAACAGGTGCACCAGGTCAGAGCCCGGCTGGAGGACTGGCTGGAGCCGAGGGGTCTTCGCTTCAACGAGGAGAAGACCCAGGTCGTCCACCTCGATAAGGGGTTCGACTTCCTCGGTTTCACCGTCCGCCGCACGGGCGGAAAGCTGATCATCAAACCGAGCACAGCGGCTTGCGCGAGGCTCCGGGCGCGCTTACGGACCGAGGTGAAGACCCTGCACGGGTCCAATGCCGAGGCCGTGGTGCGCAGGCTGATCCCGATCGTTCGCGGTTGGGCGGCCTACTACCGGGCGGTGGCATCCACGACGACGTTCTCGTCGCTGGATCACTACATGTGGCGACTGACCTTCAAATGGGCCAGACGGCGTCACCGCAACAAGCCGAGTCACTGGGTCGTGGACCGGTACTTCGGCAGGTTCCACCCGTCCCGGCGAGACCGGTGGGTGTTCGGCGACCGCGACAGCGGCGCCTTCCTCGTCAAGTTCGCTTGGACCGGCATCGTCCGCCACCAGCTCGTCAAGGGCGGAGCGTCCCCGGACGATCCCGCTCTGACCGAGTACTGGCGGGACCGCCGCCGCAGGAAAGCGCCACCGCCGATGGACAAGACGAGTCTTCTCCTGGCGGTCCGGCAGCAGGGGCTCTGTCCTCTCTGCAAGTCGACGCTGATCGTCGGAGCCGAGTACGAACCGGACAGTCCACGCGAGTGGATCAACTGGTTCGCGGCCTCGAAGAAGATGCTCCACAAGCATCACTTCACCTACCGGCGAGATGGCGGCACGGATGAGCGGAACAACCTTCGCCTCGTGCACTCCGAATGCCACCGCCAGCATCACGCTGGCGACGGCAAAAGGACCACATAACCCTGCTGACCTGCGAAGCCCATGGGGCTTGCTTGAGCCGGATGCGGGGAAAGCTCGCACGTCCGGTTCTGAGGGGGCCGGGGATCAGCAATGGTCTCCGGCTACCCGACCACA
>NZ_JBSGYQ010000139.1:0-2235 GCF_053610585.1 Streptomyces sp. NPDC054887
GCACTCCACCAACGCTGCCACCCTCACCTGCGGATACGCACTGCGCTGCTGTCCCCGCCCCGAGCCGGGACGGCCGAAGAACATACTGTTCGCCTCGGTGTCCGGGACGTCGAAGACGGTGCCGTCCACCGCTACCAACCGCCACCTGCGATACCAAGCACCAGCTGTTTCCGGCGTCGCGACCGGCCGGCACACCCGGTCGAACAGCACCTTCAGCGGCTCCGGCCCCAACCGCCTGCGGGCCCTGCCGATCGCCGCCGTCGTCGGCACCCGCCACGGCTTCTCCCACTGCCGCACCCGTTCCAGACCCTGCGTCAGCAACCGGGCCACTTCCTCATAGCCCTGCCCCGAGAACAGGCACATCGCGAGCACGAAGTACACCACCACCCGGGCCGGCAGCAGCCGGGAACGTTGCTCCCGACGTCCGCACTGCGCGATCACCTCATCCACCAACCCGGGCGGAAACACCCGCGTCAACACACCCAGAGCGATCCGGTCCGACAACCGCTCACCCGACGACTTCACCTGTCCAGGCCTTGGCACACCACAACCAACGACCAACACAACTCAAAGTCACCGGTATTGGCGCTAGAACCCGTTCTCGTGCACAAAGCCATGGCCCGCTGGATCGAGCAGTGCACTGTAGAGCCCGCCGCCTAGTAGTGCTTCGTTACGTCGGGTGATCTTGCCTGGTGGTGGGCATCTTCTGGCTATGAGGCTGGGGGAGGTGGAACGGCTCCGGGGTGACTTAGCGGAGTTCGTTGCCGACGTTTTCGGGTCGCTGCCACGGCGGGATCAGCGCCGGTGGGGCGGGTGTTATCTGCGGGGCCTGATGCTGGACGGGCGGCGGAAGTCGATCCAGCCGATGGCTGAGCGGCTGCCGGACGGCAATATGCAGGCGTTGCAGCAGTTCGTGAACCAGTCGCCGTGGGATCCGCTGCCGGTGCGGCGGCGAATCGCCGAGCGGTTGTTTGAGGCGATCCGGCCTGAGGTGTGGGTCATCGACGATGTGTCGTTTCCCAAGTGCGGTACCGCTTCGGCGGGAGTGGCCAGGCAGTACTGCGGGGCACTGGGCAAGCGGGCGAACTGCCAGGTCGCGGTCAGCGTGCATGCGGCCACCGACAGCGCGTCCTGTCCGCTGGAGTGGGAGTTGTTTCTGCCCGAGGAATGGGCCGCTGATGATCGGCGGCGGCAGCGGGCGGGTATCCCCGACGAGGTCGGGTATGTCTCCAAGCCTCGTCTGGCCTTGGCGCTGCTGGACCGCCTGGCCGAACAGGGCTTTGAGGTGCCGGTGCTTGTGGCGGATGCCGGCTATGGCCGCAGCGTCTCCTTCCGGCTCGCGCTTGAGAAACGTGGCTGGTCCTATGTGATGGCGGTGGATCCGAAGGAGGTCGCCCGGCCGGCTGCGGCCGAGCCGTATCGGCCCGCCTATGGCGGGCTGGGGCCGCCCACGTTGCCTCGTTATCGCGAGCCGGCCCAGGCACTGACCACATTCATCACCGCGGACACCGATTTTGAGGAAGTGGTCTGGCGGCAGGGCAGCAAGGGGCTCATGACCTCGCGTTTCGCCGTGGTCCAGGTGCGACCCTCGGGCAAGGAAGCCTGCCGCACCGCCCAGGACCACGCCGGGGGACGCAACCGCTGGGACGGTGTTCTTCCGCTGCGGACCCTGCTGGTCGAACAGCCCGAGGACGTGGGCGAACCGACCGGCTACTGGATGACTGACCTGCCCGCCACCACCCCGATTACCGACCTGGTGCGTTGGGCGAAGATGCGCTGGCGCATCGAACACGACTACCGGGAGCTCAAGCACGGCCTGGGGCTGGACCACTTCGAGGGCCGGACCTGGCGCGGCTGGCATCACCATGTCACCCTCGTCACCGCCGCCCAGGCCTTCCTCACCCTGCGACGACTCGACCCAAAAGCGCACATGCCGGCCTGACCCTCTACCAGGTCCTGGACACACTCCAGGACGTGCTGAGGTGCTGGACCGGCACCTGCATTACCTGCGGACGGCGCCTGCCCCGCAACAGGACCAGACGCAGAACCTAACGAAGCACTACTAGTGTCCTGAGTCAGAGGTTTGTCGTTGGTCTGGTGTGAGTCGTCCTGGACCGAAGATTCCGCCGGTTGTTCTGAGTGATGCCGAGCGGGACATGTTGCTGTCGTGGGTGCGTCGTCGTTCGAGTGCTCAGTCGTTGGTGTTGCGTTCGCGGATCGTGTTGGAGTGCGCCG
>NZ_JBSGYQ010000140.1:0-2219 GCF_053610585.1 Streptomyces sp. NPDC054887
CCGACACCCAGATCAAAATCCGCGGCTTCCGCGTCGAACCCACCGAAATCGAAACCCTCCTCACCACCCACCCCCACCTCACCCAAGCCACCGTGACGTACGGGAACGGGCGGCTGACGGCGTACGCGACGGCCGCGCCCGGCGGGACCGCGCCCGAGCCCGCAGAGGTCCGGGCCTGGCTGCGGGAGCGGCTCCCGGACCACATGGTGCCCGCGTTCGTCGTCCTGCTCGACCGGCTGCCCCTCACCCCCAACGGCAAGATCGACAAACGCGCGCTGCCGGAACCCACCGCGCCGGCCGTGACGGGACGGGGACGCGCGCCCCGCACCGCGCTGGAGGAGATCGTCTGCGCGCTGTTCGCCGAGGTGCTGGGGGTGGACGGGCCGACGCCGGCGGACGCGGACTTCTTCGAGCTGGGCGGGCACTCGCTGCTCGCGGCCCGGCTGGCGAACCGGCTCGCATCGGCGCTGGACAGCCGGCTGGGGCTGCGCGAGGTGTTCCGGCACTCCACCCCTGCCCGGCTGGCCGCGCATCTCGCGGAGCGCACCGGGCGGCGGGGCGCGCTGCCGCCGCCGACGGCCCCGGGCCGGCGCCCGGAGCGGCTGCCCCTGTCCTTCGCCCAGCAGCGGCTGTGGCTGGTGAACGGGCTCGAAGCCGGCTCGACCGCGTACAACGTACCGATGGCCGTGCGCCTCGAAGGACCGGTGGACGTGGCCGCGCTGCGTGCCGCGTTCAGCGACCTGGTGGAGCGCCACGAGCCGCTGCGTACCCGCTTCGCCGTCGCGGACGGCGAGCCCCACCAGGTGGTGGCTCCGGCGGGCGAGGTGTCCTTCACGGTCCGGGAGGTGGCGCCCGGGGCGGTGGACGGCGCGCTGCGAGCGGCGGCCGGGCACGTCTTCGACCTCGCGGCCGAGCCGCCGTTGCGGGTGACCCTGCTGCGCACCGGACCGCAGAGCGCGGTACTGCTGGTGCTGCTCCACCACATCGCCACCGACGGGCAGTCGCTGCGGCCGCTGTTCACGGATCTCTCCGCGGCCTACGCGGCCCGCCTGGCGGGACGCCCGCCCGGCTGGTCACCGCTGCCGCTGACGTACGCCGACCATGCGCTGTGGCAGCGGTCCGCCCTGTCCGGGCCGGTGCTCGACGAGCAGCTGGACTACTGGCGGAAGGCGCTGGCGGAGCTGCCGGAGGAGCTGGGGCTGGTGCACGACCGGCCGCGGCCGCCGGTGGCCTGCCTCCGGGGTGGGGCCGTGGAAGTGGACTACGGTCCTGCACTCGGCAGAGCGGTGCGGGAGTTGGCCCGGGCCGAGCGGTGCACACCGTTCATGGTGGTGCAGGCGGCGCTCGCGGCCACCCTGACCCGGCTGGGCGCGGGCACCGACATTCCGCTGGGTTCCCCGGTCGCGGGCCGCTCGGAGGAGAGCCTGGCGGGTCTGGTGGGGTTCTTCGTCAACACGCTCGTGCTGCGTACGGACACCTCGGGCGATCCGGAGTTCCGGGAACTGCTGCGCCGGGTGCGGGCGACGGACCTCGACGCGTTCGCGCACCAGGACGCCCCTTTCGACCACGTGCTGGAAGCCGTGAACCCGGTACGGTCACTGGCCCGGCACCCGCTGTTCCAGGTGTG
Source organism: Streptomyces sp. NPDC054887 (assembly GCF_053610585.1). Taxonomy (NCBI): domain Bacteria; kingdom Bacillati; phylum Actinomycetota; class Actinomycetes; order Kitasatosporales; family Streptomycetaceae; genus Streptomyces; species Streptomyces sp. NPDC054887. Next base: position 1,628 of record NZ_JBSGYQ010000140.1, read on the forward strand.
CCTGGCGGTGGAGAGCGGTCCCGCGCCCGCGCCGGAGTTCACCGGTGTGCGGACGGGGGCGGCCGAACCGGTGGTGACCGGGGCCGTCAAGTTCGACCTGGAGTTCCTGCTGCGCACCGGGGCGGCCGGCGGCGGGCCCGGTACGGACGGGCTGGCCGGCACGGTGCTCTTCAGCGAGGACGTCTTCGACCGCGGGACCGTCGAGCGGCTGGCCGGGACGTTCCGCCGGATTCTGGAACAGGCCGTGTCGGCCCCGCACCTTCGGCTCTCCGAGCTGGAGCCCGTGGCGGACGGGGACCTGCGGCAGATCCTGGGTGAGTGGGCGGGCTCTGCGGTGCCGGTCGACGACCGGCCGCTGACCGAGCGTTTCGAGGAGCAGGCGCGACTGCGTCCGCAGGCCTCGGCCGTCGTCTTCGGCGATCAGCGGCTCTCGTACGCGGAGCTGGACGCACGCGCCAACCGGCTCGCGCACCACCTGCGGGACACGACCGGACTGAGGCGCGGTCAGCTCGCGGGCGTCCTCCTGGACCGGTCGGCGGAACTCGCCGTCACCATCCTCGCGGTGCTCAAGTGCGGAGCCGGATACGCCCTG
>NZ_JBSGYQ010000141.1:0-2107 GCF_053610585.1 Streptomyces sp. NPDC054887
CGGCCCGCGGCGGGACGCCCCGCCGTCCAGGCGTGCACGGCGGGCCGTCCGGTTCCGGCTCCGGCGGTGAGGTTACTTCGCGCCCTGCTCCGCGCCCGCGGCGCGGGAGGCCGCGATCTGCCGGGACATGATCGTCGTCAGCTCGTACGCCGTGTGGGAGGCGGCCACGGAGGTGATCTCCGCGTGGTCGTAGGCCGGGGCGACCTCGACGACGTCGGCCGACACCAGGTTGCAGGAGGACAGGCCGCGCAGGATCTCCAGCAGCTCGCGGGAGGTCATGCCGCCCGCCTCGGGGGTGCCGGTGCCGGGCGCGTGGGCCGGGTCCAGGCAGTCGATGTCGATGGAGATGTAGAGCGGGCGGTCGCCGATGCGCTGGCGGAGCTGGTCCGCGACCTCGTCGGCGCCGCGCCGGTAGACGTCGGAGGACGTGACGATGCCGAAGCCCATCTTCTCGTCGTCGGTCAGGTCCTGCTTGCCGTACAGCGGGCCGCGCGTGCCGACGTGGGAGAGCGCCTCGGTGTCGAGGATGCCCTCCTCGACGGCGCGGCGGAACGGCGTGCCGTGGGTGTACTCGGCGCCGAAGTACGTGTCCCAGGTGTCCAGGTGCGCGTCGAAGTGGAGCAGCGCGACCGGGCCGTGCTTCTTCGCCACGGAACGCAGCAGCGGCAGCGCGATGGTGTGGTCGCCGCCCAGGGTCATCATGCGGGCGCCGGTGCCGAGCAGGTCGTCGGCGGCGGCCTCGATCGTCTCGACGGCCTCGTTGATGTTGAACGGGTTGGCGGCGATGTCACCGGCGTCCGCGACCTGCGCGAGCGCGAAGGGCGAGGCGTCCTGCGCCGGGTTGTACGGGCGCAGGAGGCGCGACGCCTCACGGATGGCGTTGCCGCCGAAGCGGGCCCCGGGGCGGTAGGAGACCCCGGAGTCGAAGGGCACGCCGACGATCGCGACGTCGGCGGTGCCGACCTCGTCCAGGCGGGGCAGCCGCGCGAACGTCGCCGGGCCCGCGTACCGCGGGATGCGGGAGGAGTCGACGGGGCCGCGGAACTGCTGCTCGCTGCTCATGTGAATTGCCTTCTTTCCTACGCTTCGTTGCGCTTATCTGACTTTAGCCCGGCGTGGGGGCGGCCCCCGTTCCCCTTCGGCCCCCCCACCCGGCCGGGCGCTCGCACCGGGCGCCTCGGGTGCGTGTCGTGCGGGACGCAGCGGAGTGGCGGCTTCCGTGCGGGGACGTCCGCCCGTACCCGCGGCCGCCGGTGCGCTCGACATTAAGTGGCCGGAAGGCGACGCTGAAGTGTACGTTTCATCCACTCCCCCGCCCCTCTATGGATGGACCGTCCATGCCGGATCCGCTGGTCTCCTCTCCCGGCCCGCCCACCCCGCCCGTGTCGCTGGCGGCGCTGCTGGCGCGGGAGGAACTGGGGCTGCGCCTGATCGCGGGGCCGGAGGACGTGGACCTGCACTGGGTGCACACCTCGGAGATGGGGGACCCGTACCCGTACCTGCTCGGCGGTGAGCTGCTGCTGACGGCGGGCGTCCAGCTCACGGACCCCGGCCACTACGTCTCACGGGTCGTGGAGGCGGGCGCGGCGGCGCTCGGTTTCGGCGTCGCGCCGGTGTACGACACCGTGCCGCCGGCCCTGGTGGAGGCGTGCGAACGGCACGGCCTGCCCCTGGTGGAGGTGCCGCCGACGACGACGTTCACGGCGATCGCCCGCGCGGTGTGGCGGCTGATGGCCGAGTCCCGCCACCGGGAGCTGCGCCGCGTCGCGCAGGCCCAGCAGGGCCTGGCCACGGCGGCGGCCCGGCCGGACCCGGTGCCGGCGGTCCTGCGGCAGCTGTCGGCGCGGCTCGGCGGGGCGTGGGCGGTGCTGCTGTCCGCCGAGGGCGCGCCGCTGGCCTCGGCGGGGCGCTCGCCGTCGCCGCGGGCGCACGCGGCGCTGGCCCGGCTGGCGCGCGTGGTCAGCCCGCCGCCGGAGCCGCCGGCGCCCGAGGGCTCCGCGCCCGCCGCCCCCAGGGCCGCGCCCTCGTCCGCCACCGACACCGCGGACGGCTGCCGTCTCGCCGCCTACCCCCTAGCGCGGCGGCGGCGGCGGGTGCAAGCGGTGGC
>NZ_JBSGYQ010000142.1:0-2070 GCF_053610585.1 Streptomyces sp. NPDC054887
GCGTCACACCGGTGGGTGTGGACGCCGGGGCCCGCGCGTCATACCGGCAGGCGTGGGCGCCGAAGGCCGTCGTCCTCGGCGCGGTCGCCGTACCCGTGCGGGTCCGTACCGTGCGGGGCCGCGCCCGGCCGGCCGTGCCGCCGGTCCGGCAGGAGCCGCCCGCACCACGGACCGAGCCGCAGCAGGAAGGCGGTGGGCAGGAACACCGTGTCGCAGACGATCATCACCAGCGACAGGAAGGGGATGCCCAGCAGGACCGCGATGCCCAGGTGCTCCGCGACCATCACCGCCAGCAGGACGCTCTTGACCTTGCGGCTGCCGAGCGTGAAGGGGAACGCCACCTGCGTCGCGACCGTCAGATACGTCAGGGCCAGCACCAGCACCGCGTTGGCCGCCACCGTCGCGGAGAGCCACGGCCACGGGGTGAAGTAGTCCAGGTGGACGGCGTAGTGCAGGGCCGAGCCCTCCTGCCAGCGGGAGCCCTGGATCTTGTACCAGCCCGCGGTGGAGTAGATCAGGCAGACCTGTGCGGCGATCACCAGCATCGCGGCGTTGTGCAGCAGGGCCGCACAGCCGTCCAGCACCCGGCGCGCCTCGTGCCGCGGGTACCACCGGTTCACCGCGTACCAGACGCCGTGCACGGCCCACAGGAGCCACAGCGCGAGCGGCCAGCCGTGGAGGTGGAAACCGAACGCCCAGAAGAGCAGAGCGCCCGTCACCGACCACAGGGCGACGCCGGTCCGGTCGGGCGAGGGGCCCTTGCCGCGCGCACGGGCGCGCCGCGCGTCCAGCGACCAGACCTGGGCGCAGCGGGTGAGCACCAGGTAGATCACCATGATGCGGAAGATGTTGTCGCCGCCGTCCCCGGCCAGGGTGTTGCGGTTCTCCACGGACAGCACCCCGACCATGAGGAACACCGACGCCGTCCGCGTGCGCCAGCCGGCCATCACGGCGAGGGCGGCCAGGATGGTCAGGGTGTAGACGGCCTCGAACCAGAACTGACCGCCCCACCAGCTCAGCACCGTGAAGGTGCCCTCCTGCTCGATCAGGGTGAGGGCCATGTCGTGGGACAGCGCGCTGCGGTCGCCGTACAGCACCCGGCGGTTCGGCCACTCCCGCAGGAGGAAGACCGCCACGACCGCGGCGAAGCCGATACGGAACACCGCGGCCTGATGGGCGGCCCGGGTCGTGCTGAGGAGCCCGGCGATCCGGCTCGGCGGTACGGTGCTCCACTCACAGCTCCCTGTAGTCCTGGTCCGTCACCGTCCACCACGGCAGCAGGCGGTAGGCGGTGGTGTCCTCCGGGTCCTCCGGGCTCCACGCCGGAGGGGGCACGGGTGTGAACCGGCCGCCGACCTGGACGCCGACGATCGGCCGGCCCTGCCAGTCGCGGCCGATCCGCTGGAGCACGACGCGCTTGAGGTACGCGGCGGACACCTCGCTGAGCCGGCCCCGGTGGGGCCGGTCCTTCGGGCCGTGGGTGTTGACGTAGCCGTCCCACGCCCGGCGGAGCATGTTCTGGTGCACATGGCTGGGCGCCGGGTTGTGCCGGATCGCCTCGATGTCGCGGGCGCTCAGGTTGACCCACTCGGACACGCGCGCGTTCCCTCCCGCGTCCGCGGTGCGCAGCCGGACGCCGACGACCTCGTTGCGCTGCATCGGGTTGGGCGCGAAGAGCTTCCAGTCCTGGCCGAACTCCGGCTGCACGTAAGCGTCGACCACATCGCGGTGGCGGGTGGTGACGGCGTTGGCCGGGGCGAGGGACAGGAAGACCATCGCCAGGTGCACGAGTACGGCGGCTGCCAGCAGTACCCCGGTCCCCACCAGCGTGCCCGTCGCCCACGGCGACCCGCGGCGGAGCCCGTCGGCGTCGCCTTCCATACGGGGGTGGGGGAGCGCGGTGGCGGTCTCCGTGGATGGATCCATCACGTTTCCTTCTGCGAAAAGCCGTACGGCCCGGGGGGGGGAGGGGAGAAAAAAAGCGCCCCCCCCGTACAAAAAATAGGGGCCGTTAGGTTCGGCGGCGGACATCAGCGGGCCCGTATGGGAGGGGGGGGGCCGGGGGGGCGT
>NZ_JBSGYQ010000143.1:0-1988 GCF_053610585.1 Streptomyces sp. NPDC054887
GGCTTGTTGCTGGTCACGATCACCGAGGCGCGTTCATAGCGACCCGAGATGAACTGGAAGAACAGGTTCGCGGCTTCGGGCTCGAACGGGATGTATCCCACTTCGTCGACCACGATCAGCGGGATCCGTCCCAGCCGGGTCAACTCGTCGCTGAGCCGGCCCGCTTGGTGGGCTTCGGCGAGGCGGGTGACCCACTGGGCGGCGGTGCCGAAGGCGACCCGGTGGCCGGCCTGACAGGCCCGGATGCCGAGCCCGGTGGCTAGGTGGGTCTTGCCGGTGCCGGGCGGCCCCAGAAAGATCACGTTCTCCTTTCCGGCGACGAAGTCCAGCGTCCCCAGATGGGCGATGACCTCGCGTTTCACGGACCGCTGGTGGTCGAAGTCGAAGTCCTCCAGCGACTTGCGGGAAGGGAAACGAGCCGCCCGGATGCGTCCCTCGGCGCCGTGGGAGTCACGGGCGGCGACCTCCCGCTGCAGGCATGCGGCCAGATACTCCTCGTGACTCCAGCCCTCGTCGCGGGCCCGCTCGGCGAGCCGGGCGGCCGCGTCCCGCAGAGCCGGGGCCTTCAGCGCCTTGGTCAGATAAATCAGCTCGGAACCGACGTCGCGGCTGGTCCCGGCCTGGTTCGTCCCGTTCTTCGTGCTCATCACGCTGCCCCTTCACCCGTGCTCAGCCCGCCGTCGATGACGCCGAAGATCCGGTCGTAGGTCTCCAGCGACCGCTCCTCGACCTCCGTCACGTCCACCGGCGCCGGTTTCCTGCCGCCAGCCGCCTTGCGGCCCGCCGCGGCAGCGGCCGCGTGGTCCGGGTCGGTGATGGTCTGGTGGCGAGCCCAGCTGCGGGCATGGCGGGCGACCTCGACGCCGTCGCAGGTCACCAGGACCTGGTCCAGGTCGGCGGCGACCTCGATGCGACGGCCGACGGCCAGCGGATGCACCGAGTAGTCGCAGGTGTCCAGGCGGACGTAGTGGTCCCGCGGCAGCCGCAGCGATGCCTTCCACCAGCCCGGCGGGGCGATCGGCGGCAGGGCCAGCATCCGGGAGCGGTCCGCTTCCAGCCGGTCTGCCGGGCGGGCTTGCAAGGTCCGGTGGATGCGCCGGTTGGCCCTGGTCAGCCAGTCGGCGAGCTGGATGTTGAAGTCCGCAGGTGAGGTGAACACCCGCCCGGGCAGGAACGAGGTCTCCAAATAGCCGTTGGCCCGCTCGACCAGGCCCTTGGACTCCGGATCCCGCGGCTTGCAGAGCAGGAACTTGATGCCCAGCAGCCCGGCGAACGCGGCGAAGTCATCGGTCAGTTGAGGACCGCCGGACCGCCAGGAACCTACGGCTCCCTCGTTGTCCCAGACCAGCACCCGTGGGACGGCACCCAGCTCGGTCAGCAGCCGCCAGTGCCCGGCGATCAGGTCGGCCGCAGATCTTGAGGGCAGCATCCGGGCGGTGATCCACCGCGAGTAGCCCGCGACCATGACCAGCACCGGCGGCCGCCCGACCTGGCCGAAGCCGAGCGGGATGTCGGCCGGTGGGAACCACAGGTCGCACTGACCGATCTCGCCCGGCTCATAGACCGTCCGTGACGCCGGATCCGCGGGCCGATAGGCCGGCCGCAGGTCCCGGACGCGGTCCTTGAGCACGGTCAGGCCGCGGTCCCAGCCGATCCGCTCCGCGATCACCGTCGCAGGCATCTCAGGCCATCGCTCGAGCAGTTCGCGGATCTGCGGCTCGACCGCGTCCACGATCGAGCCCTTCGGGGCCCGCTGATACTTCGGCGGCGCATCGTCCGCGATCGCTCTGCGGACAGTGTTCCTCGCGATCCCCAGCTTCCTTGCGATCGCCCGCACCGGCATCTGCTCGGCCCGATGAAGCCGGCGGATCTCCGCCCAGTCCTCCACGCTGATCACCACTCCTCCCGGTCTGACCAACGAGCCAGACCCGTGGAGGGGGTCAACTTTCAAGCGCCGCTACCGGTCCACTTTTCAGCCGTCGCCGACA
>NZ_JBSGYQ010000144.1:0-1856 GCF_053610585.1 Streptomyces sp. NPDC054887
ATATTAAAAATGCTGAATTAAGGAGTCTATGGGGTTTAGGATTTGTAACAATCAAGTCATTAAAGGATATAGACAACATAGGAGCCTATTTGAGCGCTTATTTGACTGATATAGACCTAGAAGATGTCCAAGACAGGGAAACAGCCTTAAAAGTGGCTTCAGAGGGCTGTGAGGTGCAAACAAAGATCGTAGAAGGTCGGGAAAAGAAATTTTTAAAAGGCGGACGGCTGCACATGTATCCTTCCGGAATGAATATGTATCGAAAATCAAAAGGGATTGTTAAGCCGGAACGGGAAGAAATGAAGTTCGGAGACATAAAAAAAGTAGTGGGTTCGGCAAAACCACACTACGAGAAAAGTTATCATGTCGAAAATGACAATTTTGAAAACACAATTTCGTTTCTCCAGTATAACACAAAACGTGATTTTTGAAGCAAAACGGTTCCTCTTTATGGAGCCGTTTTTTTTATTTCCCGAAGGGTTATTTGTCAGAATGACAAACCGATTTCGAGCCGGCGAGAACCCATTGTCACACCACGATTTAGGGGGTGTGTATAAATGGGCACTCTCTGTGAAATTTGAAGCTTTGAAATTCCGAATGGCGCACTTATACACTCTGTCGAGTGAGTGCTAAAATGCTGAAGCATTTCCGTCAAGCGTGTGGAGGAATCTTGTAGAGAGATATAGCATAGATACCCGTATCTCTAGAGATATTTTGGTATATCCCTGCTATATCTATGGGGTATCTATGCTATATCTTTGGCTTCAAAAACGGCACCTGTTCTAAGAGCATAGAAACTCAACAGGCACAGCCTGTTTGACACCCTTTTTTTTAGGGTGGCACCGAGTTTCCTTATGCTCTTTTTCTCTGAAGCTAAACCTGTTTTATATGTCGTAGTCTTTTTATTGGGAGTGACCCCTTGCTGTACAATTTCCGGAGGTGCCGATAAGGGACGAATTTTCCCTTGTCGGTTGCCTTTGGGGATTGTAAGGGGTGGAGGCTCGGAATCAAAAGGAAACGAAATATCATTCCGAGTGTGCTTCTTTTTTCTGTTCTTGAATTCTATTATTTCCAATGTTAGAATTATGTTAACAACTTGTTAGGAGTGTGTTTGGATGGAAGAGAAAAAACAAATTGGACCTCGAATTACTGTTGAAACATTTAAAAAGCTAGAGTTATTAGCCGAACATTTTACAAAACACAATGAATTTGGAAGAGTTTCAAAAGATGCTGTAATTGAGTTTGCTATTAAGGAATTGTATAGGGACTATTTGGGAAAAGGACGCTAATTTTTGTTGAAAAACTGACTTCGGATTTGGGGTTCTTTATTATTAACTTGATTTTAATTAAACATTACAGGAAAAATTGAGGGGAAATGGATGGATAAACGCAATGGTGACGCGGTTTTCATAGCTCCAAATGATGTTGTAAAAGTGACCACTATGAATCACGTCATTGAAGTTCAGCATATGGAGAAGATGAACCGGAAAAATAATATCAAAAAATTGGACAAGGATAGGTTTGTAGACCTCTCTACTGGGGAGATCCGGGAGTTCGAGCATTCGGAAAATCGGCAGGAAAATTATAATTCTTTGAGACAAACCTTTAAGAAGCTGCGTTATTTGATAAATAACAATTTTATAGGACGGCCATAGGAATTACATATAACTTTGACATACAAGAAAAATATGACGGACACGAAAAAACTTTATAGTGATTTTCAAAATTTTATCGACAGGTTGCGTTATAAATACAAGAAAGAAAGTTCGATAGATTATTTATCGGTGGTAGAGCCACAAGGACGTGGAGCCTGGCATTGTCATGTTTTAATGCGCTTTAATGATTTGGATAAGATT
>NZ_JBSGYQ010000145.1:0-1675 GCF_053610585.1 Streptomyces sp. NPDC054887
GGGGGCCCGCACAAGCAGCGGAGCATGTGGCTTAATTCGACGCAACGCGAAGAACCTTACCAAGGCTTGACATATACCGGAAACACCTAGAGATAGGTGCCCCCTTGTGGTCGGTATACAGGTGGTGCATGGCTGTCGTCAGCTCGTGTCGTGAGATGTTGGGTTAAGTCCCGCAACGAGCGCAACCCTTGTCCTGTGTTGCCAGCATGCCCTTCGGGGTGATGGGGACTCACAGGAGACCGCCGGGGTCAACTCGGAGGAAGGTGGGGACGACGTCAAGTCATCATGCCCCTTATGTCTTGGGCTGCACACGTGCTACAATGGCCGGTACAATGAGCTGCGATGCCGCGAGGCGGAGCGAATCTCAAAAAGCCGGTCTCAGTTCGGATTGGGGTCTGCAACTCGACCCCATGAAGTCGGAGTTGCTAGTAATCGCAGATCAGCATTGCTGCGGTGAATACGTTCCCGGGCCTTGTACACACCGCCCGTCACGTCACGAAAGTCGGTAACACCCGAAGCCGGTGGCCCAACCCCTTGTGGGAGGGAGCTGTCGAAGGTGGGACTGGCGATTGGGACGAAGTCGTAACAAGGTAGCCGTACCGGAAGGTGCGGCTGGATCACCTCCTTTCTAAGGAGCACTTCTTACTCGGTCCGCCGAGTCAGAGGCCACTACGTCGGCAAATGTTCGACGGTGGTTGCTCATGGGTGGAACGTTGACTACTCGGCACGGTTGGTTGGAACTGTTAGTACTGCTTCGGCGTGGAAAACAGGTTCTGATGGACCGGGTCGGGCACGCTGTTGGGTATCTGAGGGTACGGACCATTGGTTTGTATCTTCGCGATGCCGGCCCCAGTGCACTCGTCCGTAAGGATGGGGTGATGGGTGGCTGGTCGTTGCTTGAGAACTGCACAGTGGACGCGAGCATCTGTGGCCAAGTTTTTAAGGGCGCACGGTGGATGCCTTGGCACCAGGAACCGATGAAGGACGTGGGAGGCCACGATAGTCCCCGGGGAGCCGTCAACCAGGCTTTGATCCGGGGGTTTCCGAATGGGGAAACCCGGCAGTCGTCATGGGCTGTCACCCATACCTGAACACATAGGGTATGTGGAGGGAACGCGGGGAAGTGAAACATCTCAGTACCCGCAGGAAGAGAAAACAACCGTGATTCCGGGAGTAGTGGCGAGCGAAACCGGATGAGGCCAAACCGTATGCGTGTGATACCCGGCAGGGGTTGCGCATGCGGGGTTGTGGGATCTCTTTGTCACAGTCTGCCGGCTGTGAGACGAGTCAGAAACCGTTGGTGTAGGCGAAGGACATGCGAAAGGTCCGGCGTAGAGGGTAAGACCCCCGTAGCTGAAACATCAACGGCTCGTTTAAGAGACACCCAAGTAGCACGGGGCCCGAGAAATCCCGTGTGAATCTGGCGGGACCACCCGTTAAGCCTAAATATTCCCTGGTGACCGATAGCGGATAGTACCGTGAGGGAATGGTGAAAAGTACCGCGGGAGCGGAGTGAAATAGTACCTGAAACCGTGTGCCTACAAGCCGTGGGAGCGTCGCGCATTGAGCTTGCTCAGTGCGTCGTGACTGCGTGCCTTTTGAAGAATGAGCCTGCGAGTTAGCGGTGTGTAGCGAGGTTAACCCGTGTGGGGAAGCCGTAGCGAAAGCGAGTCCG
>NZ_JBSGYQ010000146.1:0-1455 GCF_053610585.1 Streptomyces sp. NPDC054887
GCACCGGCTCTCTGGGGCATGCCCCGTCGAGTACCCGTACGCGCCGCTTCCGCCTCCCCCGGGGGGCCCACGGGGTGCGCCGGGCGTCCCGCGCCCGGCGCACCCGTTCAGGTGGTGCCGCTCCGTTCAGGTGGTGCTGCTCACCAGTAATGCCGTCGCCCGCCCACTGCGTGTCCGACCGATCCCAGGATCCAGAGGACGGCGCCAATGGCGACCAGAATGATCCCGATGGTCCACAGGATGGAGATGCCGGCCACGAAACCGATGATGAGCAGAATGATTCCGAGGACGATCATGGTGTCCTCCGATCTTGCTGAGAACGATCCTTCACTCCAGCGTGTCCCCCGCCACCACCAGGTCAAACCTGCGGGCGCGCCGGGGACGGCAGGCGACGGCGTGGCGGCTCGGCGCATCCACCACGCGGCTGACGCGGGGAGGCTACCGCCCCTCCGCGGGCCGTCCAGGTGCCCCCGTCAACGGTGTCAGCGGCTCCGGTGACGTCCACCCGCCCGTCCATGCCCACGTCCGCCCGACGGTCGGCACGCGGTGGAGGGATCAGCGGCGAACGCCGGTGGCAGGGGCGCCAGTACGGCCCCGTCACGATGAGGGCCAGCGCCCCGTGTCTCGCACGGATCGTAGCCATGATGCGTCGCCCCTTCCTCGTGCGCGGCTGCGAGCGGCGCCGAGCGGCTTGCCGGGCTCGAAGACGGACGGAGAGGAGCGGTCCGTTGCCTGCCGGCGCCGGGATCGTCCCGGAGCCGTGACCGCGGGCCGGAATGGTGTTGGCGCAGGTCATCGGCGGTTCTCCCGCCGCGCCGAGCATCGGCGGCCGGGCGGGCCTAACGTGGAAGGACGGTGGCAAGCTCCTTACCTTGGGAAGGGACGACCGGCCATGACCGATACCGCACAGAACCTCAGCGGGAAGCAGGGCGACCCCGGAGGCCGGGGAAAGACCACCATCTCCGACAGCGTGGTCGAGAAGATCGTCGGAATGGCGGCCCGCGACGTGACGGGCGTCCACGCCATGGGCAGCGGAATCTCCCGGGCCTTCGGAGCGGCCCGCGACCGCGTGCCCGGCGCTACGAAGTCCGTGTCGCGGGGGGTCGACGTCGAAGTGGGCGAGAAGCAGACGGCGGTCGACCTGGAGATCGTCGTCGACTACGGCGTGTCCATCACGGACGTCGCCGGCTCCGTGCGCGAGAGCGTGATCTCGGCGGTCGAGTGGATGACCGGCCTGGAGGTCGTCGAGGTGAACGTCACGGTCAGCGACGTGAAGCTGCCGGACGAGGAGGAAGAGGAGCCGCAGGAACAACCGCGGATCCGGTGATCGCAGCGCTCCGGCCCCCGGCGGGCCGCCCCGCGCGGCGGCCCGCCGGTCCGGCGTGTCCGTACGCCCCGGTGCGCGCCCCGGCGGCTACGGCCACCGGCCTCTCGGGTCGAACGGGGCCCCCCTCG
>NZ_JBSGYQ010000147.1:0-1424 GCF_053610585.1 Streptomyces sp. NPDC054887
CTAGTGTCATGCGCCTGAAATCCAAGGGCTAAGTTTGTATCCTGTTGCAATGTCGCCGGGTCCTCGTGCCGTTGAAGTCTGCGTGTCTGATGAAGAGCGCGCCGAGTTGTCTCGTTGGGTGAGCGGGGCGGTTGCGCCGCGGTTCGCTGAGCGGGCACGGATCGTGCTGGCGTGCGCGAAGGGGACGCCGAACTCACGGGTGGCGGTGGAGGTTGGCGTGAGCGTCGCGACGGTGAGGAAGTGGCGTGGGAAGTTCGCCGCCGAGGGGATGGCCGGGCTTGAGGATGCCGCCCGGATCGGCCGGCCGAAGGCTGATCTGGTTCTGAGTGAGGCCGAGCGGGAGCAGTTGACGGGGTGGGCCCGCCGTGCGAGAACGGCCCAGTTTCTGGCGCTGCGGGCGAAAATCGTGCTGCGTTGCGCGGAGGGCGGGACGAACCGGCAGGTCGCGGCCGATCTGGGTGTTGATGCCTCGACCGTGGACCGTTGGCGGGCGAGGTTCATCGCCGAACGCCTCGACGGTCTGCAGGATGAGCCCCGGACCGGCCGGCCGCCCTCGATTCTCCTCGACCAGGTCGAGGACGTGATCGTGGCGACGCTGGAATGCGCTCCGGGGAAGGACACCCACTGGTCGCGGGCCTCGATGGCGGCTCGCACCGGATTGTCGAGGTCAACGATCGGTCGGATCTGGAAGCGGTTCGACCTGAAGCCGCACCTGCAGGACTCCTTCAAGCTGTCCACCGACCCGCAGTTTGTCGCCAAGGTCGTCGATGTCGTCGGGCTGTATCACAACCCGCCGGAGCGGGCGGTGGTGCTGTGTGTGGACGAGAAGAGCCAGATCCAGGCGCTGGATCGCTCGCAGCCCGTGCTGCCGATGATGCCGGGCATGCCCGAGCGCCGCTCCCACGACTACCTGAGGCACGGCATCACCAGCCTCTTCGCCGCGTTCAACATCGCCGACGGCACCGTCATCGGTGAACTCCACCGCCGCCACCGGGCCGTCGAGTTCAAGAAGTTCCTGGTCACGATAGACAAAACAGTGCCCCGCGAGCTCGACGTACACCTCGTGTGTGACAACTACGCCACCCACAACACCCCCGAGATCAAGACGTGGCTGGCCAAACACCCCCGCTTCCACGTCCACTTCACTCCGACCGGCTCGTCCTGGATCAACCAAGTCGAGCGCTGGTTCGGCCTGCTGACCGACAAACTCATCCGCCGCGGCGTCCACACCTCCGTCCAGGCTCTCGAGAGCGACATCAAGCAGTGGATCGCCACCTGGAACGAGAATCCCAGGCCGTTCACCTGGACCAAGACCGCCGACGAGATCCTCAAGTCCCTCGCCGACTACCTCACCAAGGTCACTCCACCAGCCAACGAGAAACACACAGATACTTAGCCCTTGGATTTCAGGCGCATGACACTAG
>NZ_JBSGYQ010000148.1:0-1415 GCF_053610585.1 Streptomyces sp. NPDC054887
CTGAGACCTGATGCCGAGCCGATTGTGGTGAAGTGGATGATCCTATGCTGTCGAGAAAAGCCTCTAGCGAGTTTCATGGCGGCCCGTACCCTAAACCGACTCAGGTGGTCAGGTAGAGAATACCGAGGCGTTCGGGTGAACTATGGTTAAGGAACTCGGCAAAATGCCCCCGTAACTTCGGGAGAAGGGGGGCCATCACTGGTGATCGGATTTACTCCGTGAGCTGGGGGTGGCCGCAGAGACCAGCGAGAAGCGACTGTTTACTAAAAACACAGGTCCGTGCGAAGCCGTAAGGCGATGTATACGGACTGACGCCTGCCCGGTGCTGGAACGTTAAGGGGACCGGTTAGTGCGCTTTCGGGCGTGCGAAGCTGAGAACTTAAGCGCCAGTAAACGGCGGTGGTAACTATAACCATCCTAAGGTAGCGAAATTCCTTGTCGGGTAAGTTCCGACCTGCACGAATGGCGTAACGACTTCTCGACTGTCTCAACCATAGGCCCGGTGAAATTGCACTACGAGTAAAGATGCTCGTTTCGCGCAGAAGGACGGAAAGACCCCGGGACCTTTACTACAGTTTGATATTGGTGTTCGGTTCGGCTTGTGTAGGATAGGTGGGAGACTGTGAAGCATGCACGCCAGTGTGTGTGGAGTCAATCTTGAAATACCACTCTGGTCGTGCTGGATGTCTAACCTCGGTCCGTGATCCGGATCAGGGACAGTGTCTGATGGGTAGTTTAACTGGGGCGGTTGCCTCCTAAAGAGTAACGGAGGCGCCCAAAGGTTCCCTCAGCCTGGTTGGCAATCAGGTGTTGAGTGTAAGTGCACAAGGGAGCTTGACTGTGAGACCGACGGGTCGAGCAGGGACGAAAGTCGGGACTAGTGATCCGGCAGTGGCTTGTGGAAGCGCTGTCGCTCAACGGATAAAAGGTACCCCGGGGATAACAGGCTGATCTTCCCCAAGAGTCCATATCGACGGGATGGTTTGGCACCTCGATGTCGGCTCGTCGCATCCTGGGGCTGGAGTCGGTCCCAAGGGTTGGGCTGTTCGCCCATTAAAGCGGTACGCGAGCTGGGTTTAGAACGTCGTGAGACAGTTCGGTCCCTATCCTCTGCGCGCGTAGGAATATTGAGAAGGGCTGTCCCTAGTACGAGAGGACCGGGACGGACGAACCTCTGGTGTGCCAGTTGTCCTGCCAAGGGCATGGCTGGTTGGCTACGTTCGGAAAGGATAACCGCTGAAAGCATCTAAGCGGGAAGCCTGCTTCGAGATGAGTGTTCCCACCCCCTTTGAGGGGTTAAGGCTCCCAGTAGACGACTGGGTTGATAGGCCAGATGTGGAAGCCCGGTAACGGGTGGAGCTGACTGGTACTAATAGGCCGAGGGCTTGTCCTCAGTTGCTCGCGTCCACTGTGTT
>NZ_JBSGYQ010000149.1:0-1274 GCF_053610585.1 Streptomyces sp. NPDC054887
GTGGGGACTTCCCGCAGTGCCGGGCCGGGAGGTGCGACCCGCCGCCGCACCGGGCGGGAGCGGCGGCCGTGGTGTGGGATCGGCTCGTGGTTCAAGCCAGTCAGCAGTGCGCGGCGAATCAGCCCGGCGTCACTGAATCAGGGGAGTCACTGCGCGTATCGGAAACGCCGCCGGGACCGTCGCATGCGACGGATCGCGACCGGGTTGGGTCGATGCCATCGCCCGCACCAGGTCTCGCTAGCCTTCCGCTCGGGCACCGCCTGGTCCAGCGCCTGATGCCCGTGTCAGTGGAGTGCTCGGCCGTGATGGCTCGCTGCTGGCCGATTGGCAACCTCAGTGCACCACAGAGCGACGGGCGGCATGCCCCGTGCCTGGTGCTTGCTGGGTGCAAGCTGCGTGCACCACGCTTTCGGAGTGACGCTCGGTGACCGGCATGTCAGGCTTGGGGCGGGGCCTTCGACAAGTCGAGTCGACGATCGTGAGGTTCTCCGGATCACGGCCAGCGGGCGTCGGCGGGAGCACTTCGGCATCAGTAACCAGGGTCCTGAGGGCCGGGACGAACCAGCGGAAGCCGCCATGATCCGACCCAATCCAGGGTGCCGCAAGAACGCCCGCCAGTGGTCCACCCACAGGAGCCGCCACGTGCCCACCTCTCCTCCTTCCCCAGAAGGATCTCCGACGGCCCGCACCGCGTTCGACGATCCCGCTGCATCGGGACTGGCCGCCCGCAGGCGCCTGCCCCCGTCGGGGCAGGGCGAATGGGCCCCCTCACGTCACCGGCCCGGCCTTGTGAACATCCTGGACAAGGAGGCCCAGCCGCGCATTCCCGAACTGGTGCCGATCCGCTACACCCGTATGGCCGCCTCCCTGTCCGCCTTCTACCGCGGTACTCCTGCGGTCATGGCGGCTGACCTGGCCGGCATGCCGAACACCGGGCTGACTGTTCAGCTCTCCGGGGATGCGCACCTGTCCAACTTCGGGCTGTTCGCCTCCCCGGAGCGCCGCCTCGTCTTCGACCTCGACGACTTCGATGAAACACTGCCGGGCCCCTTCGAGTGGGACATCAAACGCCTGGCCACCAGCCTGGTCGTGGCCGCCTACGACAATGACGTCCCGGCGGGAACGGCCGGGACCATCGCCGCCGAAGCCGCCCGCAGCTACCGCACCCACATCAACGGACTAGGACTTGTCCGGACGATCATGTGACTGCTCTGTGCCTGGGTCGTTGATGTGGGCATGGGGCGAGGTGATCTGAGTGATGCCGAGTGGGAACG
>NZ_JBSGYQ010000151.1:0-1212 GCF_053610585.1 Streptomyces sp. NPDC054887
GCCCTGGACACTGGCCCGAAGTCCAGCCTCCTCAACTTCCCTTCATACAGCTGTCCTTACTTACCTGGAGCGACCTCGTGTCGCACACTGAGCGCTTCAGTTGGCCCCATCGGCCATGTAGCGCTCAGGACTCTGCCCAGGGAAACGTCCAGTGGCGCGTCCGTATCCGGAAGGGAGACCTTTGCGGGCTGCGGGAGGGGCGTACATGGGCTGACCTGCGACGGCTCGGCGCCCTGACGTTGGCCGGCCCCCTATTAGGTCTTGCTCCGCACCCGCCGTCCGCCGGTCTGGCGGCCGTCCAGACCGGCGGACGGGGCAAAGTCACGCAGGGACGGCGAGCGGTGGGTGCTCGAGCACGCGGGGCTTGTACTCGACCAGCTGGATGCGGCCGTCGAAGGTACGGTGCTCGATCATCTCGAGGGCAACGTCCGGATAGCCGTCGTAGATGCGTTCTTCGCCCGTGGCCCCGGTGATCACCGGGAACATCACGACCCGGAAGCGGTCGACGAGTCCGGCTCGTAGCAGGGACCGGCACAGTCTGAGGCTGCCAATCGTGCTGAGGAGCCCCGAGCCACTCGACTTCATGGCGCGGACCGCCTCGATGGCGTCGTCGCGGACGAGCGTGGAGTTGGCCCACGTCAGTGGCTCCTCGAGTGAGGAGGAGAACACCACCTTGGACGCTTGCGTGAGCTCGTCGACGGATGCCTCTTCTTCGGGCCTGAACTCGTCTTGGCCGTTGGGGACCTGGCCTGCAGCGAACCCCGACATGAGGCGGTAGGTGTTCGCTCCCATCAGGTAGGTGGCCGCAGGCTGCTCGCCGAGCCATGCGAGGTACTCCGGGCCCTCGAGGCCCCAGAACCCGGGCCATCCCACTCCCGATGCGTGGCCGTCGAGGGAGGTGATGAAGTCGACGAGAAGCTCCGACATGACGGTTCCTTTCCTGGGGTGTCACGAGCTTGGACTGGCCGGGAGCCACAAACTCATCGGCCGCGCTGTGGAACAGCGAGAAACCCATGACGCTGCAGCCGAACAGATCGGCGGGGCGCCACCCGCGGACGGCCCGGGCCAACCGTCACGCTCAGCCGGACCAAGTACAACGCTCAGGGGCCAACTGAAACGCTCAGTGTGCGACACGAGGTCGCTCCAGGTAAGTAAGGACAGCTGTATGAAGGGAAGTTGAGGAGGCTGGACTTCGGGCCAGTGTCCAGGGCC
>NZ_JBSGYQ010000152.1:0-1145 GCF_053610585.1 Streptomyces sp. NPDC054887
GTTACTGAGGTTTTCAGGGTGGGGTCGGTGGGTTGAGGCCGGTGGCGGTGAGGCAGCCGTTGATCAGGTGGGGTCGGAGCTGGATTCTTCGTAACTCGCGACGGAGGGTGCGGTCGAGTTCGTCGGGTGTCTCGAAAGCGGTGTTGGCCATCGCCCTGCGGACCAGTGACCAGAGGGCCTCGACGGGATTGAGGTCGGGTGCATACGGCGGCAGCCGGACGGTGGTGAGCCAGTCGTGCTCGGTCTCGTAGCGCTTCAGCCCGGCGGTCAGATGGGTGTTGAGATTGTCCCAGACCACCACGATCGGGCCGCCGAGCTGGATGTGTGCCCGCACCAGGAGGTCGCGGTAGTCCTGCCAGGAGAAGCTTTTGCGTGCGCCCTTGAGTAGGAGATGGGTGCGGGGGCGGTGGATGAGGCGGCTCTTCTCGCCGGGTTTGTAGCAGCACAGCGCGGCGATGGAGGTCCGGCGGCGGGACCTGCCACGGACGTGGATGAGGGGGGTCTGGCCGCGCCGGCCCCAGGTGCGGGCCCGGGGCGGAGTCATCGAGAAGCCGGCCTCGTCCTCGAAGACGATCCAGGCCCCGGATGCCGCCGCGAGTCTTTTACCTTCGGCCACACCTGCTTCTTCCACAGCTCCACCGCGTGCTCGTCGCGCTCCAGTGCTCGGCGGGCGGGTGCCTGCCAGGACCAGCCGTGCCGTTTCAGCAGCCTCCACACCGTCGCCACCGACAGCGTCAGGCGCAGACGGCGGCGGATCACCGTCTGGACCCGGGCCAGAGTCCACCGCTCATCGTTGAAGCCGTGCGCCGACGGACCCTTGCCGAGTTCCTCCTCCAGTTCGGCGAACTGGGCATCAGTGACAGCCGGGGAGTTGGCCGGCCCGGCGGAGCGCAGGGCTTCCATACCGCCTTCGCGCCATGCGCGACGCCAGCGTTCCACCGACCGCACACTCACCCGCAGGTCCTTCGCGATGACGGCGGTCTTCTCACCCGCCGCGAACCGTTGCCCGGCCTGAAACCGGACCCCCTCACGAAACGCCCGACGCTCAGCGGTCAGGCCCCCACCCTCCGGATAGCGCATCCCACCGGCATACCGCAGGGATCATGAACCGTCACTACCCGACGACAACCCGAAAACCTCAGTAG
>NZ_JBSGYQ010000153.1:0-1111 GCF_053610585.1 Streptomyces sp. NPDC054887
GCCCCCGGGGTGAACCCCTCCCCCCCTTAACCTGGGCGGACACCCGAAGGCGGCGCCGGACCCGGGGGACCGGCGCCGCCTTGGTCTGTCGCTGCCGCCCGCTACGCCCGGGCCTGCGCCTCGAGGCCGGTGACCAGCTGTGCGTACAGCTCGGCGTCCGTGACCTCGCGCGGGGCGGGCCCGGCGTGGAAGAACGCGGCGTTCGGTACGTCGAGCTTCCGCAGGAAGTCGAAGCCCTTGGCCTCGTGCTCGCCGAACGCGACGAACTGCCAGAACAGCGGCTTGCCGGCGACGTCGGCCAGGGCCTGCTTGGCCGGTCCCTTGGCGTCCGGGGGGCCGTCGGTCTGGAAGACGACCAGGGCGGGGCGGTCGCTGCCGGACTTCTCGTGGTGCGCGACGACCTCCTCGACGGCGCGGTGGTAGCTCGTACGCCCCATGTGCCCGATGGCGGCGTGCGCCTCGTCCACGCGGCCGTCGTAGGAGTCGAGGCCGACGTCGAGGGTGCCGTCGATGTCGGTCGAGAAGAAGACGACGTGTACGGCGGCCTTCTCGTCGAGGTGGGCGGCGAGGGCCAGCGTCCGGTCCGCGAGGTCCTGGGCGCTGCCGTCCTTGTAGAACCCGCGCATGGAGCCGGACCGGTCGAGCACGAGGTAGACGTCGGCCCGTGCGCCGTCCAGCCGTCCTTCGGTGAGGGCGGTCGCGGCGGCCTCGTAGTGCGCGACCAGCGCGGGCGCCTTCGACGCGACGTCGGCCGCCGCCACGGCGGCGCCGCCCGCGGCGGCGGGCTGCGGCGCGGCGACGGGGGTGGGCTCGGGGTCGGAGTCGGTCTCGGCGGCGACCGGCTCGGCGGCCGCGGGCTCGGCTTCTGCCTGCGGCTCGGGGGCGGGGGTGGGCTCGGGCTCTGCGACCGGCTCCGCATCGGCGGCCGGGGCCGCCTCCGGCTCGGGCTCGGCGACGACCGGCTCGGCCTCGGCGGCTGGGGCCGCCTCCGGCTCCGGCTCGGGATCGGGCTCTACGACCGGCTCGGCCTCGGCCTCAACGGCGGCCGGGGCGGGCTCGGGCTCAGCCTCGACAACCGGCTCCGCCTCGGCGGCCGGGGCCGCCTCCGGCT
>NZ_JBSGYQ010000154.1:0-1048 GCF_053610585.1 Streptomyces sp. NPDC054887
CCTACACCCTTACCCCGGGACAACCACCGCCCGGGCTGGACTACCTTCCTGCGTCACCCCATCGCTTACCTACTACCACCTTGGGCCGGCGGCTCCACCACTTTCCTTTCCCCGAAGGGTCCGGAACGGCTTCACGGCCTTAGCATTAATGGATTCGATACTGGGCGTTTCAAAGCGGGTACCGGAATATCAACCGGTTGTCCATCGACTACGCCTGTCGGCCTCGCCTTAGGTCCCGACTTACCCTGGGCAGATCAGCTTGACCCAGGAACCCTTAGTCAATCGGCGCACACGTTTCTCACGTGTGTATCGCTACTCATGCCTGCATTCTCACTCGTGAACCGTCCACAACTCGCTTCCGCGGCTGCTTCACCCGGCACACGACGCTCCCCTACCCATCCACACTCCCGTTGGGGATATATGTGTGAATGACACGACTTCGGCGGTACGCTTGAGCCCCGCTACATTGTCGGCGCGGAATCACTTGACCAGTGAGCTATTACGCACTCTTTCAAGGGTGGCTGCTTCTAAGCCAACCTCCTGGTTGTCTCTGCGACTCCACATCCTTTCCCACTTAGCGTACGCTTAGGGGCCTTAGTCGATGCTCTGGGCTGTTTCCCTCTCGACCATGGAGCTTATCCCCCACAGTCTCACTGCCGTGCTCTCACTTACCGGCATTCGGAGTTTGGCTAAGGTCAGTAACCCGGTAGGGCCCATCGCCTATCCAGTGCTCTACCTCCGGCAAGAAACACACGACGCTGCACCTAAATGCATTTCGGGGAGAACCAGCTATCACGGAGTTTGATTGGCCTTTCACCCCTAACCACAGGTCATCCCCCAGGTTTTCAACCCTGGTGGGTTCGGTCCTCCACGAAGTCTTACCTCCGCTTCAACCTGCCCATGGCTAGATCACTCCGCTTCGGGTCTAGAGCGTGCAACTCAATCGCCCTGTTCGGACTCGCTTTCGCTACGGCTTCCCCACACGGGTTAACCTCGCTACACACCGCTAACTCGCAGGCTCATTCTTCAAAAGGCACGCAGTCACGAC